>JAVLCF010000077.1 GCA_031581195.1 Trueperaceae bacterium
GTCGGGCGCGTCGGCGGCGTCGCCGCCCCGCCCGTACAGCTCGACCAGGTCCCGCAGCATCGCACGGCGTGCGTCGCTCAGGGCGTCCCACGTCACCCGCCAGCCCCAGTTCCCCGCCGCCGCGCCGGGCGTGTTCATGCGCGCTTCGCTCCCGAGCTCCAGGACGTCCTGCATCGGCACGACGGCGAGGTCCGCGACGCTGGCGAACGCCGCGCGCCGCAACGCCGCGACGGCGTCCGCGTCGCTGCAGGCGAGGTAGCGCCGCACCCGGTCGCGCTCGGGGTCGGGGGCGGCGTCGAACCACCCGCGGGTCGTGTCGTTGTCGTGCGTCCCGGTGTACACGACGGCGTTGCGCACGTGCTCGTGAGGGAGGTAGGGGTCGCGGGCGTTCCCCCCGAAGGCGAACTGCAGGACCTTCATGCCGGGGAAGCCGTTCGCGTCGCGCAGCGCCTCGACGTCGGGCGTGACGATGCCGAGGTCCTCCGCGAGGATGGGGAGGGGCCCGAGCGCCTCGCGGGCGGCGTCGAACAGCGCCTGGCCGGGGCCCTCCACCCAGCGTCCGGATTCGGCGGTGGGGGCGTCGGCGGGGATCTCCCAGTGCGCCGCGAACCCGCGGAAGTGATCGATGCGGACGGCGTCGAGGTGCGCGAACGCCGCGCGAAGCCGGTCGATCCACCAGCCGTACCCGTCCGCCGCGAGCACGTCCCAACGGTAGAGGGGGTTGCCCCAGCGTTGCCCGGTCGCACTGAAGTAGTCGGGGGGCACGCCCGCGACGACGCGGGGCGTCCCGTCCGGCGCGAGGTCGAAGATCGCGCGGTGCGTCCAGACGTCGGCGGAGTCGTAGGCGACGAAGATCGGGAGGTCCCCGATGATCGCGACGTCCCGCGCCTGGGCGTGCGCGCGGAGGTCGTGCCACTGCCGCCAGAACCAGGCCTGCAACGCAACGTGGTGGTCGACGGCGCCGGCGTGGGTCCGGCGGGCCGCCGCCAGCGCGTCCGCGTCGCGGTCGCGGAGCGGCGCCGGCCACTCCGCCCAGCTCGCGCCGCCGTGCGCGTCCTTGAGGGCGCGGAAGAGGGCGTAGTCCTCGATCCAGTCGGCCTGGTCGGCGCGGAAACGCTCGACCTCGGCCCGCGCGCCCGCGAAGGCGGGCTCCTGCAGGCGAGCGGTGGCGGCGGCGAGCGCCGCGCCCTTGCGCGTCAGGACGGCGCCGTAGTCCACGTCCGGGCCCGCGTCGGGGGGCGGCTCCGCGGCGGCGAGCTCCGCGTCGTCGAGGAGGCCGTCGCGCGCCAGGCGCCGCAGCGAGATCAGCAGGGGGTTGCCGGCGAACGCGCTGAACGCCTGGTAGGGGCTGTCGCCGTAGCCGGTCGGCCCGAGCGGGAGGATCTGCCAGGCGCGGAGGCCGGCGTCGGCGAGCCAATCGACGAAGGCGTGCGCGTCGTCGCCGAGCGACCCGACGCCGTGCGGGCCGGGCAACGACGTCGGGTGCAGCAGCAGGCCGGCGCGGCGGCTCACGCCGGTCCCCGTCGGGGCGTCACTTCTCGAACGGCTTCCCGACCGCGCCGGGGGGCACCGCCCGCCCGACGAAGCCGGCGAGGACGAGCATCGTGAGGATGAAGGGGATCGCCTGGACGAGCGCGGGCGGCAACAGGTTGCCGCCCCCGAGGAGCGTCCCGACCGCCTCGAACGTCCCGAACAGCAGCGTCGCGCCGAGCGCCCCGAACGGCGTCCACTTGCCGAAGATCAACGCCGCGAGCGCGATGAACCCGCGCCCGCCGGCCATCTCCGCGACGAACTGGTTGAGGTTCCCGATCGACAGGAACGCGCCGCCCAAGCCCGCCAGGACGCCGGAGAGGACGACGCCGTAGTAGCGCATCCGGCGGACGTCGATGCCGACGCTGTCGGCGGCCTCGGGGTGCTCCCCGACCGAACGGAGCCGGAGGCCGAACGGCGTGCGGAACAACACCCACCAGGCGGTCGGGACGAGCAGGAAGGCGATGTAGACGAGCGGGCTGAACTGGACCGGCCCGACGCCCCACGACGGCAGCGTGTTCTGCACGCGTTCGCTGGTGGTGGAGTTGTCGTAGAGGCCGGTCAGCAGCACCGCGGGGATGCCGATCGCCATGAGGTTGATGGCGGTGGCGCTGATGATCTGGTCCGCCTTGTAGCGGATCGAGACGACGGCGTGAATCCAGCCGACGAAGCCGCCGACCCCCATCGCGGCGAGCACCCCGAGCCAGGGCGCGAACCAGACGACGGCGTTCGGGTCCTGCGCGACGTAGGGCCGCTCGACGAGCTGCGCGGTGATGGCCGCGCCGAGCGCACCGAAGACCATGATGCCCTCGAGCGCGATGTTGACGACGCCGCTCCGCTCGCTGAACAGCCCCCCGAGCGACGCGAACAGCAGGGGCGTCGTCGCCCGGATGGCGGACGCGGCGATCGCAGCGATCAGCACCCAATCCACGTCAGGCCTCCCCGTCCGACGCGTCGGTGGGCTCGGTGGCGGCGTCGCTCGCGGCGGCGGCGAGGACGGCGTCCGCCTCGTCCGCTTCGCCGCGACGACGGCGCCAGGCGGCGCGCTGGATCGGGTCGCTGAAGCGTTCGGGCAGGAACCCGCGGGCGGCGATGAACAGCACCACGAGCGCGAGGATCATGTTGACGACGTCGCGGGTGAGGTCGGCGAAGGCGATCGAGAGGGTCGACCCGCCGTTCTTGAGGACCCCGAACAGGAACGCCGCGAGGACGATGCCGACCGGGTTGTTCCCCCCGAGCAGCGCGACGGCGATGCCGTCGAACCCGTCGTTGGTCGGCAGCGACTGCCGCAACGCGTAGTCCTCGAGCGCCCCCCCGAGGACGTAGTGCGTGGCGGTCAGGCCCGCGAACGCGCCGCTCATCGCCATCGCGACGACGGTGCTGCGGGCGATCGACGCGCCGCCGTACTCGGCCGCCTTCGGGGCGTCCCCGACGGCGCGCAGCTCGTAGCCCCACTTCGTGCGGAACAGGAAGATCTGCATGAACACCGCCGCACCGATCGCGATCACGAACCCCGCGTTGAGGTTGCTGGGGGGTACCTCGAACGGCGTCGCGCGCCAGCCGAGGGCCGCCCCGACCCCGTACGTCGCGGCGGCGGCGACGCCCGCCGCCAGCCAACGGCGGGGCCAGGTCGCCCACCCGAACCGGCCCCCGAGGGCCGCGGAGAGCGCGAGGACGGCGAGGGTGGCGGCGAGCGCCGCCCAGGCGGCGGCGTCGACGGTCGTCTCGGTCGACCCGACCATCGTCGCGGGGTCCACGCCGAACAGGGCGGGCAACTGCGGCAACCGGGCGGTCTCCTGCAGCGGCACGGACTTCGGGTCCGACCCCTCGACCTTGAACGGCAGGTTCAGCGTGACGGGGCCGTCCCCCGCGCGGGGGAGGCCCGCCACCACCATCACGCCGAGCAACGCGACCGCCACGAGCGCCGCGCTGCGGCGGGGGCTACGGCCGGCGAGCCGGCGGACGGGGCGCGCGAGCGCCGCGAGGATCATCACGCCGGCGGCGATGCCGAGCGCCGTCAGGATCCGGAGGGCGGCGGCGGCGAACACCGGGCTGGAGCTCAGGACGAACAACAACAGCGAACTGGCGACGAAGTTCAACAGGATCGTGTTGATGACCTCGTTCGCGCCGAAGCGGGCCTTGAGGAACCCGGGCAGGGCCCCCCACAGCCCCCCGCCGAGCGCGGCGGCGGCGACGGAGGCGGGCAGGACGAACCACCCGGGGCCGGGGAGGTAGACGCCGGCGAACATCGCGAACAACCCCCCGAGGACCATTTGGCCGGGCGCGCCGATGTTGAACAGGCCGGCCTTGAAGCCGAACCCCACGCCGAGCCCCGTGAAGATCAACGGCGTCGCGAACTTCAGGGCCTCCGCGAACCCCTCGAACGTCCCGAGCGAGCCCGCGAACAGCGTGTAGTAGGCGTACCAGAGGGTGTCGAGGCGGCCGGCGAGGTAGGTGCGCCACCCGTCGATCACGACCTCCCGCCCGATCGGCGTGGGTTGCAGCGCCAGGATCACGACGGCGGCGGCGGCCAACGCCAAGAAGATGGCGGTCGCGGGGACGGCGGCGACGTCGATGACGCGGCGCACCCCCCGATCGGCGGCGGGGTGCAGGCGCGCCCCGAGCGCCAGCGCGAAGGCGCCCGACAGGATCGCGAGGAAGGCGGTGAGGCCCGGCGCCACGCCGCCGTACGGCAGCGTGCGGATGCGGACCCCGACCTGGAGCGCTTCGAGCCGGGACGTCTCGACCGGTTGCGTATCGAAGCGCGCCAACAACGATTCGAGGCCCTCGACGTCGGTCCGTCCTCCGGGGTCGGCCAGCGCCGCCTCGAGGGTGCTGCGCACCGTGTCGCGTTGCGCGGTCTCGTAGGCGCCGGCGTGCCGGTCGAGCCCCACGAACGTCGTCGCCACGAGCACGACGCCGGACGCCAACCACACGGCGCGGTGGGCGCGGCCCGGCGTCGCGGCGCCGGCCGCCAGGCCGACCGCCCCCAACAGCGTCAGGACGAGGACGGCGCCCTGGCCGGGCACGTCGACCGGGTCGGTGCGCCCGGTCAGGTCGACGACGCGGTCGGGCAGCAGGGTGAACGCCGCGCGGGACCCCGCTTCGCGCTCGAAGCTCGCCCACGGCGCGAAGGCGACCGCGAGGAGGGTGAGCAGCGCGAGGGCGGCGACGGTGATGCGTTCGGACACGCGGGGATGATACCGGACGTCGCCCCTCCACCCGCCGGACGCGACGTGCGGACCGCGACCCGCCGGACGGCCGCACCGAGAGCGGTTCAGCGCACGCGCACCCACCCGGTCCGGATCCACGCCGCGAGCGCCGCGCGGCGCACCGCACCGGGGGACGCCGTCGCCGCGTCGGGCGGGACGTCGGCGCGGGCCAGGCGGTGCCCGGCCCGGGTGACGGCGCGCCGTTGGCGCGCCTCGAGCGCCGCGAGGCGCGCCCGGTAGCGTTCGACGTCGTCCGGATCGACCGGCGTCCGGCGTCCGTCCTCGACGTCGACCCACTCGACCGCGTCGGGGGTGGGGTCGCGCTCCGCGGGCGCCAACGTCCGCACCAGCCCGAGGTGCGCGCCGCGTGAGCGCACCACGCCGAGCAGCGGCGTCACGGGGCCGGGATCGAGGCCGTCGCTGAGCACCAGCACCTGCTCGGTCCGCCCGCGCCGAGGGACGCGGGCGAGGCGGCGCGCGAGCCGACCGAACGGCCCCGCCGTGCCCACGTCCTCGTCCCCGTCACCGGCCGCGTCGCGCCCCGCGTCGTGGGCCTCGGCGGGCGTGCGGGCGGCGAGGGCGTCCAGGAAGCGAGCCACGGCGGCGTCCCCGCCGCGGCCGGGGGTGGCGTCGACCGCCGGGCCGGACGCCCGCACGAACGTGAGGCGCCCCTCGTCGCGGGCGGCGGGGCGCAGGACCCACGCGAGCGCCGCCAGCCACGCCGGTTTGCCGTGGAGCGCCATCCCGGCGTCGTCGTCGAACAGCACCAGGACGTCCGCGGCGCGCTCCGCGTGGTAGGTCCGCGTCGTGAGGCGTCGCGTCCGGGCGTACGCCCGCCAGTCGACGTGCCGCGGTTCGTCGCCGGGCTGGTAGGGGCGCGCGTCGAGGAACTCGAGCGACCCGCCGGCCGCGAGCGCGGTCCGTTCCCCGACGCGCGCGCCGCGGGCGGGGGTCACGAGGGCGTAGCGCGCCAGCTCCGCGGGGGTGGGTCCGGGGTCGCTCACCCGCCGGGCGCGACCTCGGGCACCCGCCCCAGCAGGTCGCGGACGAGGTCGTCGACGTCGCGCCCCTCGACCTCCGCTTCGAACGACGGCAGGAGGCGGTGCCGCAACGCCGGCAGCGCCGCGCGCTTCAGGTCGGCGTAGCGGACGTGGGGGCGGCCCTCCAACAGCGCGTAGCCCTTGCCGGCCAGGACGAGCGCCTGCGCGCCGCGCGGGCTCGCGCCGAGCCGGACGCCGGGCAGGGCGTGGCTGGCGTCGACGAGCCGCGCGGCGTAGTCCAGGCCGGCCCGCGCGATCGGGACCGCCCGGAGGCGGGCCTGCAGGATCGCGAGGTCGTCGTGCGCCAGGACGGCGGTGGGCGGCGCCTCGGGGTCGCCGGTCGTCGCGTCGAGCACCGCGACGAGGGTGTCGGGGTCGGGCCGGGGCACGATCAGTTTGAACAGGAACCGGTCGAGCTGCGCTTCGGGCAGCGGGTAGGTGCCCTCCATCTCGACGGCGTTCTGGGTCGCGAGGACGAGGAACGGCTCCGGCAGTGCGTGCCGTTCGCCGGAGGCGGTGACGGCGTGCTCCTGCATCGCTTCGAGCAACGCCGACTGCGTCTTGGGGGTCGCGCGGTTGATCTCGTCGGCGAGGAGGACGTTGCAGAAGATGGGGCCCGGCCGGAACTCGAAGCGGCCGCCGCCGTCCTCGAGGAAGACGCTGCTCCCGGTCACGTCGGCGGGCATGAGGTCGGGGGTGAACTGCACGCGCCCGAAGCGCAGGTCGGTCGCGTCGGCGAAGGCCCGCACGAGGCGGGTCTTGCCGAGGCCGGGGGCGCCCTCGACCAGCACGTGCCCGCCGGCGAGGGCGGCGACGATCAGGTCGTCGACCAGGGCCTCCTGCCCGAGGACCGCGTCGCGGAGGGCGCGGCGGAGCGTCTGCACGGCGGCCGGGGGGGCGTCGTCGGGGGTGGTCTCGGCCGCGGAGGCTTGCGTGGGTTCGCTCACGCCGCCCAGGATACTCGCCGTCGGGCGTACACTCGGACGCATGGAACTCGCCTACGGCCGCGTCCACCTGCGGCCCCTCTCCGCGCTCCGGCGGGACGACTGGCGGCGGGTGCACGCGCACTTTCGCGATCCGGAGATCGCGCACCTCAACGGGACGCCCCCGAACCGCATGCCGCTCTGGTTGTTGCGGCGCGTCCTGCGGGCGGACGCCAACCGCAGCGACCGGGCGACGTTCGGGATCTTCGACGAGCGCGACGCCTACGTGGGGACGGCGGAGCTGTACGACCTGCGGCCCGACCGGGCGACGCTCGGCATCATCATCGGGGAACGCAGCCACTGGAACCGCGGGTACGGGCCCGAGGCGATGCGCGCGCTACTGGGGTACGCCTTCGACGAGGTCGGGCTCGAGGAGGTGCGCCTCACGACGTTCGCGGACAACCCCCGCGCGCAGGCGGCGTTCAAGAAGGTCGGCTTCCGGGAGGTCGACCGCCTCCCGGCCGCCGGCGGTCGGACGGACGTGGTGATGACGCTTCGGCGGGAGGCGTGGCGGGCGGGGTCGCCTCCGCCCGCTCCGCGCGCCGTCGCCGCGCTTGACACCGCCCCCGCCGACGAGTAGCATCACGACTTGCTGACGTTGGGTCGTTAGCTCAGTTGGCAGAGCAGCTGACTTTTAATCAGCGGGTCGTAGGTTCGAGCCCTACACGACCCACCAGCTCGGCCCCTTCGACTAGCGGTTAGGTCACCACCCTTTCAAGGTGGCGGCACGAGTTCGAATCTCGTAGGGGTCACCAAATGCGAGGAGGCACACGCCTCCTCGCTTCTTTCATGGGGGCCGCACGCGGGTCTCGCCTCGCGCGGGCGCTCGTATCGACCGTGGACGCGACGCGCCCCCCGGCCCCTCGCCCCCACGCCGCGCGCTCGAGCCTCGCGCCCAAGCGGCGCGCACCACCGTGACGTCGGGACCGCGAAGCCAGGGTCGCCCCATCCCGAGCCTCGGGCGGCGCACCTTTCCCCGCCCGCCGCCGTTGGTATCGTGGTAGGCGCGATGCGTGCCTTCGCCGCGCGGCCTCGGGCGCTTAGCTCAGCGGTAGAGCGGCCGCCTTACAAGCGGTAGGTCGGCGGTTCGATCCCGTCAGCGCCCACCAGCCCGGCCCGACGCCCCGCGCCCCCGGCGCGGGGCGTCACTGCACCAAACGCACCCGCATGCGCCACACCGCGAACGCCAACAACGCCGACCCGAACGTCAGAAGGTAGGCGACGTCGAAGGGCAGCGAGGCGGCGTCGCCGCCCATCACGCCGCGCATCAACTGCACGCTGCGGTAGAGCGGCGTGACCTCCGCCACGGCGGCGAGGGCTGGCGGGAAGCGTTCGGCGACGGGAAAGAAGATGTCGCTGAACAAAAACGACGGCGTGAGGAACAGCGTGAAGTAGTAGCTGAACAGGTCGATGGTCGGCACGACCGACGTGAAGGCGAGCCCGAGCGAGGCGAACGCGAAGCCCACCAGCGCGATCGCGCCGAGCGCCGCCAGCAGGCGCGCGTCGAACGCCGTCCCGAAGGCGATCGTCACGAGCAGGAACACCCCGCCGTAGATCAGGGCGCGCGTCACCGCCCACGCCGCCTCCCCCAGCGTGACGTCCTCGATGCCGACCGGCGTCGCGATCGTCGCGTCGTAGATCCGCCCGAAGTGCAGCTTGACGAACACGTTGTACGTCGTTTCGAACGACGCGCCGTTCATCGCCGCCGCCGCGATGAGGCCCGGAATGATGAAGCCGAGGTAGTCGCCCTCGAACGCCCCGCCCGTGCTCACGTAGAAGCCGAGCCCCACCCCGAGGCCCAGCAGGTAGAAGACCGGCTCGAAGAAGTTCGGAAGCAGCCCGTAGTACCAGCGGTCGCGGTACACCCAGGCGTTGCGCAGCCACACCCGCGCGATGCTGGCCAGGTGCCCCGTCACTCGCGGAGCCCGTGGCCGGTGAGGCGGAGGAACAGGTCCTCGAGGTCGGCGGGGCGGACGAACGTCGCGTCGGGGTGCGCGCCGTCCGCCAGCACCTGCCGCAACGCCGCGGGTCCGTCGTCGACGAACACCGCGACGCGCCCCCCCGAACGCTGCAGCGGCTCGCCGACCGCGTCGGCCAGGCGCGCGAACGGCGCCTCCTCCCCCGCCGAGGGCCGCCCCTCGACGACGAACGGACGCAGGGCGTCGGCGATCAGCCCGCGCGGGGTGCCCTGCGCGACGATGCGCCCGCCGTCCATGATCAGGAGGCGGTCGGACAGGCGCTCCGCCTCGTCCATGTAGTGCGTACTCATCAGCAGCGTCGCGCCCCGCGCCTTCAGGTCCGCCAGCTTCTCCCACAACGCCAGGCGCACCTGCGGGTCCAGGCCGGTGGTGGGCTCGTCGAGGATCACCAGGTCGGGATCGCCGACCAGGCCCCGCGCGAGGGTGAGGCGCCGCTTCATGCCGCCCGAGAGGGCGCGCACGTTCACCGTGGCCTTCCCCTCGAGGTCGGCGAACGCCAACAGCTCGTCCGCTCGGCGGCGGGCGTCGGCGGGGGGGAGGCCGTGGTAGCGGCCGTACAGCCGCAGGTTGTCGCGGACGCTGAGCTCCTCGTCGAGGTTGTCGATCTGCGGCACCACCCCGAGCCGCCGCTTGATGGCCCGCGCGTCCCGCCCCGGCGTCAGGCCGAACATCGACAACCGCCCCGACGTGGGGGGCGTCACCTGGTAGAGCATCCGCATCGTCGTCGACTTCCCCGCCCCGTTCGGGCCGAGCAGGCCGAGCACCTCGCCGCGCTTCACCTCGAAATCGACGGCGTCCACCGCGGTGAACGACCCGTAGCGCTTCGTGAGGGCTTCGGCGACGACGACCGGGGGGTCGCCGCCGAGCGCGGCGGCGAGCGGCCCCGGGGTCGGGGCGTCGCCGGGGGATGCGGTGGGGGCGGGATGGGGGGACGTCGCGTCGGGCACGGGAACCTCCGTACGAACGCTACCCGCGATCCGCTTCGGCGTCCACCGGCGCGGAGGCGTCCCCCGCGTGCAGGTGGCCGGCGGCCGCCTCCATCGCGCCGGCCAGGTCGCCGCGCGCGACGTGCCGCGCGAGTTCCGGTCGGCCGGCGAGGCTCGCGAGGAAGGCGTGGTCGGCCTGCCCGATGCCGATCGGGATGAGCGTCACGCCCCGCGCGCGCGCGAGGCGCGCCGCCTCCATCGTGCGGGCGCGGTCGTTGGGGAGCCCGTCGGTGATCAACACGAGCACCCGCCGGCCCCGCCGGAAGCGCAGGCGCCGCAGCGCGGCGTGCAGGCCGGCCGCCATCGCGGTCCGCCCGTACGCGCGGAGGGCGTGCAGCCGCCGCCAGAACCGGTGGGCGTCCAGTCCGGCGCCGGCGACGACGTCGGCGCGACCGGCGAACGCGACCGCGCCGACCGCGTACTCCCGCTGCACCGCCTCGAGGAAGAACCGCAGGGCGCCCTGCCGCATCGCGTCCATCTTGCCGGGGTCCGCCATGCTGGTGGAGTGGTCGAGCACCAGGTACACCACGCCGCGCAGGCGCCGGCGTTTCGGGACGAGCGCGCCGGCGGCGCGCAGCAGGATCGGGGTGCGCCCGGAGGGCGCGTCGAGGGGTTCCGCGAGCGCCTCCCCGGGGGCGTCCGGGTCGGGCGGGGGGTCGGCCTCGGCCATCGGTCCGGAGGATACGCGCCGGCCGGCGCGACGCCCGTGTCCTCCGGGCCGCCCCCCGAGGGGGCGCGGTCGCTCAGGAGGCGGGTGCCGCCCGGCGGGCGCGGCGCAGGCGGGCGCCGTAGGCAAGCGCGCCCGCCAGCAGCAGGACCGAACCGACCGCGCCGGCGGCGCTCATGACGCCGAACCCGTAGGCGGCGAACACGACCCCGCCCAGCAGGCTGGCGGTGGCCGACACCGTCCCCATCGCGAAGTCGTTGAGGCCCTGCGTGGAGGTGGCCTCGCGGGCCGACAGGTGGTCGGCGAGGAGGGCGCTGCCCGCGACGTAGGCGAGGTTCCAGCCGTAGCCGAGCAGGAACAACGCGACGAAGATCGGGACGAACCCGGGCGAGAGGGGCGCCAGGACGGTCGAGAGGAGCAACACCGCCCCGCCGGCGAGGAGGACCGGGAGGCGGCCGAAGCGATCGACGAAGATGCCGGACAGGATCGAGAAGGCGAACATGCCGAGGGTGTGCCCGGAGATCACGAGCGAAATGAGCGACAGGGCGTGGTCGTGCCGGTCCATGTGCAGGCTGGTGATCGCCATCAGCATCACCATCACGCCCTGCGCCAGCACCAGCGTCGCGATCGCGGTCGCCACCCCCGGGTCGCGCAGCAGCCGCGCCAGCGGGCGGGCCGGGAGCGCGTCGCGGTCGGGGGGCGCGTCCGCGCCTCCGTCGGCCGTGCCGACGGCCGGCGCTTCGCGGCGCACGGCCAGGCGCGACGGTTCGGGCCGCAACAGTAGGTGGAACGAGGCGGCGGCCAGGATCAGGAAGATCGTGGCGGCGACGAACGGCCCCGTCAGGGTCCCGAGCCCCACCGCCGCGGACCACGCGCCGCTGGGCGCGACGACGGCGGGGCCGACGACCGACCCGACGGTGCCGCCCGTCACGACGATCGCGACGGCCCGCCCGCGCCGCGCGAACGGCACGATCTCCGCGGCGGTGAAGCGGGCGAGCCGCACCGCGGCGTTCCCCGTGCCGGCCAGCACGAGGGCCGGCAGCAGCCACGCGAAGGCGCCGGCCGCGACGGCGAGGGCGGCGGCGGCCATGCCGAGCGTCCCCAGGAGGGCGGCGACCGTCATGCCGCGGCGGCGTCCGAGGCGCCCCAGCATCCAGCCGACGAGGAGGGCGGTGCCCGCCCCCCCGAACTGGAAGGCGGCGGCGGGGGCGCCGGCGAGGGCGGCGCGGCCGGCGAGCTCCGCGCCGACGATGGC
>JAVLCF010000078.1 GCA_031581195.1 Trueperaceae bacterium
GTGGCGCGACGACGCCCCCGGTCGGGAACCGGGGGCGGGACGACGGTCGCGCGGGACGGGGCGCGGTCCGAACCGACGGACCGTCGCGCCTCACGCGCCGTCGTCCCGGGAACGACGTAGGCCGACGTGCTGCACGAATTGCGCCCACACCAGGCGGCGTCGCGGTCGCATGCCGGCGACGATACCGAAGCCGGTTCGACCTGTCAACGCGCGTGTGCGACGGCGTTCGCCGCGCTTCGGCGGCGGGGGTCAGCGGCCGCCGCGACCGAGCTGCGGTCCGCGCGGCGCGGCGGTGCGCGGCGCCCCGTCGCGGTCGCTCGCCGTCCCGCCGGTCTCGACGAGGCGTTCGAACTCCGCGGCGTCCACCGACCGGGCGCGCGCCGTCTCGAAATCGACCTCGCCGCGCAGGTGCAGGTCCGCGAGGCAGGCGTCCATCGTGATCATGCCGAGGTCCCCGCCGGTCTGGATGGCGGACGCGATCTGGTGCCCCTTCGCCTCGCGCACCAGGTTGCGGACGGCGGGCGTCGCGATCAGCAGCTCGTACGCGAGCGCCCGCCCGCCCGCCGGGCGCGGCAGCAGCTGTTGCGTGAGGATCGCCTGCAGGTTGTTCGCCAGCTGGATGCGGACCTGACCCTGTTGCGCTTCGGGGAAGACGTCCACGATGCGGTCGACCGCTTCCGCGGCGGTGTTCGTGTGCAGCGTCCCGAGCACCAGGTGGCCCGTCTCCGCCGCGGTGACGGCCGCCCCGACCGTCTCGTGGTCGCGCATCTCGCCGACCAGGATGACGTCGGGCGCCTGCCGGAGGACGCTGCGGAGGGCGGCGTGGAAGTCGGCGGTGTCCTCCCCGACCTCGCGCTGGTTGACGACCGAGCGCTTGTGGGTGTGGAAGAACTCGATCGGGTCCTCGACGGTGACGACGTGCTTCGCCGATTCCTCGTTGATCAGGTCGATCATCGTCGCCAGCGTCGTCGATTTGCCCGATCCGGTCGGGCCGGTCACGAGCACCAACCCGCGGGGGAGGCGCGCGACGTCGGCGATCTCGGGGGGGAGCCCCAGCTCCGCGAAGGGGGTGACCTCGTCGTGGATGGTGCGCAGCACCCCGCCGACCGACCCGCGCTGCTGGAAGACGTTCACGCGGTAGCGCCCCTCGCCCGACAGGCTGAAGGAGAAGTCGAGGTCCTTGGTTTCCTCGAAGCGCTTCTGTTGCTTCTCCGTCATGATGCCGTACATCAGGCGGCGGGTGTCGACCGGCGAAAGCACGTCGTGCTCGGTGTCGGTCCACGCGCCGTCGATCTTCAGCATCGGCGACAGCCCGACCGTGATCAACAGGTCGGAGGCCCCTTCGTCCATCGCTTGGCGCAGCAGGTCGACCATGTCGACCGACGCGTGGGGGGTGGCAACGTCGCTCATGAACGCCTTTCCGTACCGGCCGGCGCCCCGCTCACTCCGCGGTGCGGGCCAGCACCTCCTCGAGGGTGGTGACGCCCCGGAGGGCCTTCGCGATCCCGTCCTCCCGGAGCGTGTGCATGCCGTGCTCGACCGCGAGATCGTGCAGTTCCTGCGCCGACGCCTCCCGCACGATGGCCGCCTCGACGTCGTCGTCCACGATCAACAACTCGTGAATGGCGGTGCGGCCGTCGTACCCGGTCCCGTCGCACGCTTCGCAGCCGACCCCGCGGCGGAGGGCGTGCCCCTCGACGGCGGCCTCGTCGAGCCCCAAGCGACGGACGACGTCCGGGTCGGGCGTGTAGGCGACGCTGCACTTCGTGCAGACCTTGCGCACGAGGCGTTGCGCCAGGACGCCGATCAACGACGCGGAGACGTTGAACGGTTCGATCCCCATCTCCTGCAGGCGGGTGATCGCGCCCGCCGCGTCGTTCGTGTGCAGCGTCGCGATCAACAGGTGGCCGGTGAGCGCCGCCTCCATGGAGATCTTCGCGGTCTCGTGGTCGCGGATCTCGCCGACCATGATGATGTCGGGGTCCTGCCGCAGGAACGACCGCAACGCCCGCGCGAAGTCGAGGCCGGCCTTGACGTTGACCTGCGTCTGGTTGATGCCGGGGATCTCGTACTCGACGGGATCCTCGACGGTGGAGACGTTCACGTCGGGCGTCGCGATGCGTTTGAGGATGCTGAAGCTCGTGAACGACTTGCCCGACCCGGTCGGGCCGGTGATCAGGAACATCCCGTAGGGTTTGCGGATGACGTCCTCGAAGCGGGCGAACACGTCGTCGGCGAAGCCGAGCTTCTCGATCTCGGGAATCGACGTCGCCTTCTTCAGCAGTCGCATGACCGCCTTCTCGCCGTACACCGTCGGGAGGGTCGAGAGGCGCAGGTCGGTCTCTGTACTGCGGTCCCGGAAGCGAACCCGTCCGTCCTGCGGGAGGCGGCGTTCGGCGATGTTGAGGCCCCCCATGATCTTGATGCGCGCGATCAGGGCGCCCGCCGTCGCCTTGGGCATCGTCATGTACTCGCGGAGCGTGCCGTCCTTGCGGACGCGGACCTTCACCGATTCGGGCCTCGGTTCGACGTGGATGTCGGAGAAGTCGTTCAGGATCGCTTCGCGAATGAGGTTGTTGACGACCTTGACGAGGGCGTTCTCGTCGATGGCGCTGTCCGGCGCTTCGCGTTCCTCCTGCGCGCTACCGACCTCCTCGAGCAGGGCCGAGGCGAGCTCGTCCATGTCGGCGTCGCTGCGATAGAAGCGGTTGAGGAGCCGCGCGAGGGTGTCCTCCGTCGCGACGGCCGGACGGATCTCCTTGCCGGTGACGAGGCGCAAATCGTCGAGCGCGAACACGTGCCGGGGGTCCTTCATCGCGACGACGAGCACGTCGTCGTCGAGGTGCAGCGGCATCGCCTGGTAGCGGCGCGCGGTCGCTTCGGGCACCAGACTCACGGCGTACGGGTCGACCTGCACGTCGTCGCCGACGAACGTGTAGCCGAGCTGCATCGCCAGGCTCTGGGCGAGCGCCTCGGGCTCCATCTTGCCGGACTCCACGAGGGTGTCCTCGAGGTCCCCGCCGCCGGCGCGTTGCTGGTTCAGGGCGGCGTCGACGTCGGCGCGGGCGACGAAGCCGAGGTCGACCAGGATCTCCCCGAGCGGCTTGACGCCGTCCAGATCCGCCTGCGTCTCGAGCGCCCGACGCAGTTGGTCGCGGCGGAGTTTCTTGGCGAGCAACAGCGTGTCCCCGAGCCGCCCCGTGTCGTCGGCGTACAGGTCGTCGATCCGCGTCCGCACGGCGCTGGCGGGCGCGACCACGAAGCGCGCTTCGCCGGGCAGGATCGCCGCGACGTCGGCGCGGTGGTGGGGGTCGCTCAACGCCACGGTGACGACGCCGTCCTCCTCGCGGACGGGGACGGCGTCGAACTGCACCGCGTCGAGCCGCAACAGCGTCCGCGTCAGGCGTTCGTCGTCGTCCGCGTCGCGCAGGTCGGCGGTGAACGGGAGGTCCGCCTGTTCCGCCAGCAACTGCGCGAGCTGCACCTCGTCGATCGCGCCGTCGTCCAACAGTTGCCGCCCGAGGCGGGCGCCGGTACGTTTCTGGGCCTGGATGGCGTCGTCGAGCTGCGCCTGGGTCGTGAAGCCGTGCTCGACGGCGCGCGCCCCGAGCCGCCCCCCGACGTCCCGCGCGACGTGCTCGGGCGGCTCGAGGCCGAGGTCGGGGTAGTGCGTCGCGAGCGCCCAATCCACCTCCTCCCCGAGCGCCTGGAAGCGCTCGACGACGCAGCCCGAGGCGTCCTCGACCGCTTCGACCGCGAGCATGTCGAGCGGGTCGCGGAACGCGACGCGGAGGTGGTGGTCGCGGCGCGCGAACGGGATCGCGCCGAGGCGGAACGCCACGTCGCTGGGGAGGGACGCGATCGCGTCCGCTTCGACGTCGATGCGCGGCAGCGCGACCCGGGGGACGCCTAGGGCGTGCTCGATGGCGTGCGCGATGCGTTCTTCGCTGACGACCCCGAGGTGCACGAGCGCGTCGGCGAGACGTTCGCCGCTCGCGTCGCTGCGCTCCATCGCCTCCTGCAGGGCGGCGTCGGTGACGTCGCCGCGCTCCAGCAAGACCGCTCCGAGGCGTTTATCCGCGACGCTGAGCGACGCCATCCGCAGGCCCCCCTTCGCGGTCGCCGGCGGACGCGGGGCGCCGATCGGGCCGCCGATCGAGCCGCCGCTCGAGGCGGCGCAGCAGGCGGGTGTGGGGAAGGCCCCCGTCGGACAGGGGCGTGAGCTGGACCGTGCGGAGGCCGGCGAGGTGCGCGCCGAGCACGTCGGTGAACCACTGGTCCCCCACCATCACCACCCGGTGGGGCGGCAACCCCAACCGCCGCGCCGCCCGCCGGAACGCACCCGGCCACGGTTTCCCCGCCAACGAGGTGGCGGGGATGCCGACGTGGGCGGCGACCCGGGCGACCCGGTCCGGCGCGCCGTTCGAGACGCCGGCCACGCGCACCCCCCGCGCGCGGGCGTCGTGCACCCACGCGGCGACCGCGGCGTCGGGCACGTCCACGCCGGCGGGGACGAGCGTCTCGTCGACGTCCAGCAGGACGCCCGCGACGTCGAGTCCGGCGAGCCGGTCGGCGTCGAGGTCGACGAGGCCCCCGAGGCGCAGGTCGGGTGCGCGCCGGGCGGAGGGCGTGGGGTCGGGCGTCGTCGTCACGAATCCACGATAGCAGCCGAACTTCCGAGCGCCTCGTGCAGGAGCGGAACGAACGCGTCGGGATCGTCGATCCACGGGTAGTGGCCGGCGTCGACCAGGCCGGTGGTCGCGTCCGGCCGCCGGACGAGGCCGGCCTCCGCCTGGTCGGGCACGGTCGTGCCGTCCTGCCGGCCGAACAGCGCGACGGGGGCGGTCGTCAGGTCCGCCAGGTCCGCCAGCACGTCGGCGTGCCAGACGTCCTCGGGGGCGTCGGCCCGCTGCGGCCCGAACTGCGCGACGGCGTCGACGTGCTCGAGGCGCATGCGGGTCGTGGGGAGGGGGAACTCGAGGTCGTCGAACAGTTGTTTGGGGGCGATCAGGTCGTACGCCCGCTCCGACAGCGCGTCGGGATCGAGCGCGTCGGGGGGCAGCTCCCCCTGCGCCGCCAGGGTCGCTTCGTCGGGCAGCGCCTCGTCGGGGGCGCCGGCCAGCGTCGCGGCGCGGCGTTGCAGCGTGCGGGCGAGGAGCGGCATCGAGAACCAGGGGTTGATCAGGACCACCCGCGCGACGCGTTCGGGGTGGAGGCGTGCGGCGCGCAACGCCGGGATCGCCCCGAACCCGTGCGCGAGGAGGGTGGCGGCGGGGAGGCGCAACGCGTCGAGGGTCGTGGCGACGTCGCCGGCGAGGTCGTCGACGCGGAACGGCCCGCCGGCGTAGCTGCGGCCGCCCCCCCGCTGGTCGGCGTACACGACGCGGAACCCCTCGAGTTCGTCGCCCATCAGGTCGCGGAAGCTGAAGGCGCTGTAGCCGGGCCCGCCGTGCAGGTAGTACAGGACCGGCGCCTCCTGCGGACCGACCTGCTCGACGTAGAGGTCCGCGTCCTTCGTTTGGATGGTGATGGGCGCGTCGATCCAGTCGCCGCTCACGCCGCCCCCTCGCCGGCGTCGAGGAACGTCCAGGCGCGCACGTCGCGCCGCCCCGCGTCGTGGTCGGCGCGGTGCGCCGCGAGGTGGGCGGCGGCGTCGCCCGGGGGGAGGGCGTCGGCGGCGAACGGGTCGCCGTCGACGACCAGGAGCCAGGTGTCGGGCGCGTCCCGACCGCGCAGCAGGCGGGCGGGCGTCCCGCGCTCGGCGAGGGCGTCGCGCACCGTCGCGAGGACGTCGCGCGCGCCGGGGTCGCGGCGTTCAAGGAAGGTCACGAGGGAGCCGGTCGTCATGCCGAGAGGGTAGCCGACCGACGGGAGGGTGCGTGGTACCCTAGACAAGCGCCGGTGGCTCGGCGCGCGAGGAGGCGGACGATGGACCGGCGCACGCCTGGCCCCGACACGACCCCCGACGCGACCGCCGACGCGCGGTCCGATGCGCCCCGCGAGCCCGGCGCCCCCCGCCGCCCCAAACGCCGCGTCCTCACCGACCTGCAGCCCCACGTCAAGGAGGGCCGCTACCGTCTCGGGCGTCACGCCGTGCGGCACGCGGCCAGCGAAGGCTTCACCGAACGCGACGTCGTCGCGACGATCCTGCACGGTCGCGAGCTGGTGCGCTACCTCGAGGACGAACGCCTGCTCGTGCTCGGGTGGATCCCCGCCAGCCGCGACGTGAAGGTGCCGCTCCACGTCGTGCTCGAGTTCGCCACCCCCCGTTTCGTGGACGTCGTGACCGCCTTCATCCCGCGCGACCCGCACCGCGCGCCGTCCCGCGCGCGCCTGGCGGAGGTCCTGCGGTACGACGCTCACGAACCCGAGGTGGAACGCACCGGACCGTCCGGCAGTCGGTAGACCGCCCGCGCGTTCGCATCCAACGCCGGCTCCAGCGTCGCCAGCGGCTCGCCGCGCACGTCGGCCAACACCTGCGCGGTGTGGCGCACCCACGCCGGGCGGTTGCGTTCGCCGCGGTGCGGGACGGGCGCCAGGAACGGCGCGTCGGTCTCGACCAACAGCCGCTCGCGCGGGATGCGCGCGGCGACCTCGCGCAGGCGGTGGGCGCTCTTGTACGTCAGGTTCCCGGCGAACGACACCCACCACCCGGCGGCCAGCCCCACCTCGAGGAGGGCGTCGCTCCCCCCGAAACAGTGCAGGATGCCCGGCACGTCCGGCGTCGCGCGAAGCGCCGCCGCGGCGGCGTCCGACGCGTCGTGGCCCCCCTGCCGGTCGCGGACGTGCAGCACCAGCGGTTTCCCGGTCGCGCGGGCCCAGGTGGCGTGCACGTCGAAGGCGCGCCGTTGCGCGTCCAGGGTCTCGTCGTCCCAGTGGTCGTCGAAGCCCGTCTCGCCGATCGCGACGACGCGGGGGTGCTCCAGGAGCGCCTCCAGGCCGCTGCGCTGCGCGGGGTCCTGCATCGCGGACGCCTCGTTCGGGTGCAGGCCGACGGCGGCGAAGACGCGCGGGTCGCGCTCGGCGCGGGCGACGGCGGCCTCGCTGCGCGCCGCGTCGGTCCCGACCGTCACGACGGCGTCCAGGTCGGGATCGAGGGGGGCGTCGGGAGCGTCGAGGCGGTCGAGATGGCAGTGCGTGTCGATCACCCCGACAGGGTAGCCGAGGCCCGCGCCGGAGGGCGGCGTCCCGGCGGTAGACTGTCGCCGTGCGATTCGGACCGACCCCGCCCGCCGCGGCCCGCGCGGCCCTCGCGACCGCCGCCGCCCTCACGCTGGCGGCGTGCGCACCCGCCGTCGCGCCGGAGCCGCCGGTGACGTCGGCGGCGGGCGCCGCCGTCACCGCCCCGGCGCGCACCCCGGCCGAGGGACCGACCCTCTTCGAGGGGGCGGGCGACCCCGTCGCCCGTCGCGCCCCGGACGCGCTCACGCCCTCCCCGACCGCGGTGCGCCCGAGCGAGGCCGACCCGAGCGACCCGGACCTGCGCGCCGCTCCGGCGGTGCCGCCCGCCTGGACGCAGACCGGCGTCGCCTCCTGGTACGGCCCGAACTTCGTCGGGCGGCCCACCGCGAACGGCGAGACGTTCGACCCCACCCTGTTGACCGCCGCCCACCGCACCCTGCCGTTCGGCGCGCGGGTGCGGGTCACGAACCTCACGACCGAGCGGAGCGTCGTCGTCCGCATCAACGACCGCGGCCCGTTCGTGCAGGGGCGCGTCATCGACCTCTCGCGCGCCGCGGCGGACGCGATCGGCATGACGTCCAGCGGCACCGCCCGCGTCCGACTCGCGCCGGCCGGCCCCCCGTCCGGGCCCGCCCCCATCCGCATCGACGCGCGCCTCTCCGGTTACGACGTGGTGGTCCCCGGCGCCCGCCCGGGGTCGTTGTGGGTCGTGCGTACCCGCGACGGCGGCGAGGTGCTCGTCCGCGCCGTCGAACTCCCCGAACGCCCCGACGCCGAGGCGACGGGGCGCGAGGTGTGGGTCGCGCCGTCGCTCGCCGCGCGCGTCGGCAGCGACGCGGTGCTCGCGTCGGCGCGCGGCGAGTAACGGCGTCCGCGTCAGCCGGCGACCGGGGTGCGGCGGCAGGCGCCGGCGATCTCCGCGGCGAGCGCCGCGAGGTCGCCGCCCTCGGCCAGGGTCCGCACCAGGGCGCTGCCGACCACCACGCCGTCGGCGGCGTCGGCCACCGGCCGGGCGGTCGCCGCACCGCTCACGCCGAACCCCACCGCGACCGGCAGGTCGGACGCCGCCTGGATGCGCCGCACGAGCGCCGGCACGTCGGCCGGCAGCGCGTCGCGCGCACCGGTGACGCCGGTGACCGACACCGCGTACACGAACCCGCGGCAGGCGGCGGTGACCGCCGCGATCCGCGCGTCGGTGGAGGTCGGCGCCAGCAGGAACGTCGTCGCCAGGTCCGCGGCGCGGGCCGCGTCGATCAACGTCTCCGCCTCCTCCGGCGGGAGGTCGGGCAGGATCAGCCCGTCCGCGCCGGCCGCCGCGACGTCGCGGACGAAGCCGGCTTCGCCGCCGCCGGCGTAACAGAAGATCGGGTTGTAGTACGTCATGACCAGCAGCGGCACGTCGGTCTCCGCGCGCACCGTACGGATCATGTCCAGGACGTCGGCGGTGCGGACGCCGGCAGCGAGCGCCGCCTCGCTCGAGCGTTGGATCGTGGGGCCGTCACCGAGCGGATCGGAGTACGGCAGCCCGATCTCGATCAGGTCGGCGTACGGACGCAACGCCCGCACCGCCTCCAGGAACCCGGCCCGGTCGGGATGGCCGGCGGTCAGGTAGGGCACGAAGGCGGCGCGGTCCTCCGCCTTCGCGGCGGCGAAGGCCGCCTCGATGCGGCCGCTCACGACGGCGCCCCCACGTCGCCGGCGACGTCCGCCCCGAGGTTCAGCACGCGCATCGCTTCGTTGACGTCCTTGTCGCCGCGGCCCGAGAGGTTCACGACGACGTCCGCACCGGGTGGCAGCTGCGGGGCGAGGTCGTCGAGGTACGCCAGCGCGTGGCTGGTCTCGAGCGCCGGGAGGATGCCCTCCTCCCGCGCGAACCGTTGGAAGGCGGTGAGCGCCGCTCCGTCGTCCACCCCGACGTACTCCGCGAGGCCGGCGTCGGCGTAGTACGAGTGCTCCGGCCCGACGCCGGGGTAGTCCAGCCCGGCCGACACCGAGTGCGCCGGCGCGATCTGGCCGTCGTCGTCCGACAGGAGGTACATCATCGCGCCGTGCAGCACCCCGCGCTTGCCGGCGCTGATGCTGGCGGCGTGCGCGCCGCTGTCGACGCCGTGCCCGGCCGCCTCGACGCCGATCAGGCGCGGGCGTTCGGCGTCGGGCAGGTACGCGAACGGGGCGAAGATGCCGATCGCGTTGCTGCCGCCCCCCACGCACGCCACGACGGCGTCGGGCACGTCGCGGCCGGTCCGCTCGCGCAGCTGCCGCATCGTTTCCTCCCCGACGACCGCTTGGAAGTCCCGCACGATCCGCGGGTAGGGGTGCGGCCCGACGACGGACCCGATGACGTAGAACGTGTCGCGGACGTTCGTCACCCAGTCGCGGATCGCTTCGTTCGTCGCGTCCTTCAGGGTCCGCGTCCCGCTCGTGACCGGCACGACCTCCGCGCCGAGGAGGCGCATGCGCACGACGTTCAGCGCCTGCCGGCGGACGTCCTCCTCGCCCATGTACACGACGCACGGCAGGCCGAACATCGCGGCGGCGGTCGCCGTCGCGACGCCGTGCTGGCCGGCGCCGGTTTCCGCGATGATGCGGGTCTTGCCCATGCGCTTGGCGAGCAGGACCTGCCCGATCGTGTTGTTGATCTTGTGCGCGCCGGTGTGGTTGAGGTCCTCGCGTTTGAGCCACACGCGGATCCCCAAGCGTTCGCTCGTGCGCGTCGCTTCGCTCAGGAGGCTCGGGCGGCCCACCGCGTCGCGCAACGCGTCGGCGAGCCGCGCGGCGAACGCCGGATCGCGGATCGCGTCGTGGTGGGCGGCCGCCAGTTCGTCGAGGGCGGGAATGAGGGTTTCGGGGACGTACCGGCCGCCGTACGCGCCGAAGCGGCCACGGGCGTCGGGATGGGGAAAATCGAAGGTCGGGGCGTGCGTCATGACGTCACCTCTCGCGGGGGGCTCGTCGCGGCGTGCGCGTCGAGGGAAGCTCGAGCGTCGGGCGAGCGGGGCCGTCGGGAGGGCGCGGACCTACGTCCGGTCGCGCGGGGGGACCGACGACCCGCGACGCCACCAGCGCTGGTGGCGGCGTTTGAACGCGCGGGGGGTGCGGACCCGAGGTCGTGCACGCATGCCCCGAGTCTACGCGCCGTCCGGCTTCGCGTCCAGCGGGTCGGCGACCGGGTCCGAGGCGGGATCCGAGCCTGCGTGGCTCGCCCCCTCGGGGGGCGCGGGGGGCGGCCCCGCCGGCGCCGGGCCCCCCTCCAACCACGCCAGCGCCGCCGGGGTCGTCACGACCGGGTGCGCCGGTAGGGCGTCCAACGCGAAGGTCGCTGCGACGTCCTCCACCGTAAGGGGGGTCGGGCGGGGGACGAGCCCGAGCGTCCAGGCGAGGAACCCCACCACCCGCTCCGGTGGGACGCCGCGCGAGCGCATCTCGTGCAGCGTGCCGCTCCCCCGCCGCTTCGCGAGGCGGTGGCCGTCGGCGTCCAGCAACAACGGGACGTGCAGGAACGCCGGTGGGCGCGTCCCGAGGTGCCGCTGCAGGTGCACCTGCAGCGCGGCGGAGGGGCGCAGGTCGTCGCCGCGCACGACCTCGCGGATCCCCATCGCGCCGTCGTCGACGGCGACCGCCAGGTGGTACGCCCATACGCCGTCCGCGCGGCGCAGGACGGCGTCCCCGACCGCCGCGTCGAGGCGGAGCGCGTCCGGTCCCCTCAGGACGTCCTCGAAGGGGACCGCCTCGGGGGGGACGGCGAGACGAACCGCCGGCCGCTTCCCGGCCGCCGCCTTCGCCGCCGCGACGCGGGCGTTCTCCGCCCGCTCCCGCGGACCGTACGCCGCGCGCCCCCCGGCGCCCCCGGCCTCCCCGGCGTGCGGGGCGGACGCCAACGTGCGCAGGTCCTTCCGGGAGAGGTAGCACGCGAACGTCGCCCCCGCGGCCTCCAGCGTCGCGAGCGCCGCGGCGTACGCCGCCGTCCGCTCCGACTGGCGGTAGGGCGCGTGCGGCCCGCCGACGTCCGGCCCCTCGTTCCAGGTGAGCCCCAACCAGCGGAGCTCGTCGAGGTTGCCCGTCACCGCCGCCGGCGCGGTGCGGGCGGCGTCGAGGTCCTCGATGCGCACGACGAAGTCGGCGTCGCGGGCGCGGGCCCACGCGACGAGGGCGGTGCGGGCGTTGCCGAGGTGTTGCCCGCCGGTGGGGGAGGGGGCGTACCGACCGCGCGGCACGTCAGCCTCCGCGCACGACGACGCGTCCTTCGGGACCCCCCTCGGGCGTGCCGGGGGCGTGCAG
>JAVLCF010000079.1 GCA_031581195.1 Trueperaceae bacterium
GCCGGGCGGGACCGCGCCGGGGGGGCGGCCGCGCCGTCGTCGGGGGGCAGGAGGTCGCCCTCGACGCGTGCACCCGCCGCCGCGAGGTTCGCCGCGGCCGCCGCCAGGGCGTCCGCGTCGAGGTCCACCCCGACCAGCGCGGCGGCGGGCCCCAGGGCGATGCGTTCGGCGAGGAGGGTCCCGCCGCCGCACGCGGCGTTCACGACGCGTTGGTCGGCGGGCGTCCCGAGCCACCGCCAGGCGGCCGCCGCGACGGTCGCGTCGAGGCCGCCGGGCCGGTCGACGACCCGCCAGGGGCGGACCGACCAGGGGCGCGGCGTCGTGCGGATCACGACCTCCCACCCGCGGCCGACCGCATCGGGGGTGCGCCGGAGGCGCACGCGGAGGTCGCCGTCCTCGGGGGCGTCGGGGAGCCCGACGGCGTCCGCCCACGCCGCGCGCAGGCGCCGCGCGACCGGCGTGTCGGCGCCGGCCGCCTCGAGGCGGAGGCCGTGGAAGGTGCCGCGCATGCGGACGCCGCGGAGTTCCGCCGCGACGGCGCGCGCCGCGGCGTCCCCGAGGAGCGCCTTGGGGCGGGGCACGTCGAACGGCACGACGCGCTGCAGCGACGTCGCGGTCCGGACCGCGTCGGGGCCGGGCGGGGGGCCGTCGCACAGGAACGGCACCGCGGCGGCGTGCCCGTCGTCCGCTTCGCCGGCGACGGCGGGCGGGAGCGGCGTGACGCCCGGGTGCGCGGCGAGCTCGTCGCGGGCGAACGGCGCGAGGCCGGGCCGCACCTCGAGCTCCCAGCGGGGGCCGGCGGGGACGGGCGCCATGAACGTCGGGGGCATGCCGGCAGGGTACCCGCGGGCGGGACGCCGCGCGCCCTGACGTTGCGCTGACGCTCGGGGGGTGACCATGGCGTCGTGCAGGAGTCCGCTTCGCCGCTCGGTCGCGACGCCGGCCCGCGTCGGCGCCGGCGCGTGCGCTGGCGCGGCGAGTGGCTGACGGGGTACGCGATGGTCTTCCCCGCGACGGCGCTCATCGCGATCTTCGGGTTGTTCCCCATCGGCTACGCGATCTACATGAGCCTCTACCGCTGGCGCATCCGCCAGGGCGGCTTCGTCGGGCTCGACAACTACGAGAAGGTGCTCGGCGATTGGGGTGGGGCCGCCGCCTTCTTCGGGGGGCTGGCGTTGATCCTCGTCGCGCACCACCTGTGGACCCGCGCGTTTCGCGCGCACGCCGGTTGGCGCCGCTACGGACCGCTGTTCGGGGCGGTCACGTTGCTGTCGGCCGGCATCGCCATCGCGCTCGGCTGGGGCCGCATGGTGGAGGCCGGCGAAGCGCGCTTCCTGGGCGGCCTGATCCGCACGACGTACTACGGGTTCCTCAGCGTCCCGATCCAGATCGCGTTGGCGCTCGTCCTCGCGAGCCTCCTGTTCCAGCGGTTGCGGGGCAGCGAGACGTTCCGGATGCTGTTCTTCCTGCCGTACGTCACGCCCGCCGTCGCCGGCGCGGCGGTGTACGCCGCGCTGTTCAGCCCCCGCCCCGAACGGCCCGTCAACACCGTCCTCGGGTGGCTCGGCATTCCTGCGCAGGACTGGCTGTTCGAGACCGACCCGGTGCTGGAGCTGATCGCGAACGGCGTCCTGGCGCGCGTCGCGCGCCTCGCCGGGACGGAACCGATCGAGGTGGCGTTGTCCGGGTTCTGGGCGGGGCCCAGCCTGGCGCTCGTGACGATCATCGTGTTCGGGATCTGGACGTACACCGGCTACAACGCCGTCATCTTCCTCGCCGGCCTCGCGAACATCCCGCGCGACCTGTACGAGGCGGCGGAGATCGACGGCGCCAACGGCCGCCAGCGGTTCCTGCACGTCACCATCCCGATGCTCTCGCCGGTCACGTTCTACCTGACGGTGCTCGGCTTCATCGGGACGTTCCAGGCGTTCACGCACCTGTACGTCATGCGGGTGCCCGCCACCCGGGACGCGGTCGACACCGCCAGCGTCGTCATCTTCGACACCTTCTACAAACGCAACGACTTCAGTCTCGCCGCGGCGCAATCGATCGTGCTGTTCGTCATCATTCTGATCCTCACGCTGTTCAACCAGCGGGTCCTGGGCGGGCGGGGCGCGCGATGAGGAACCTCCCCGGCCGCCGCGGACGGACCGGGTCGGGCGTCGCGCCCCCGGCGCGCGACGCGCAGGTCCGCCTCGATACGCCCCCGCCCGCCTTCCGCCTGGTGCACCTCCCCGTGTACGTCGCGCTCGTGTTCGGGGCGATCGTCTCCGCCACGCCGTTCCTGTACATGCTGTCGACGTCGCTCATGAACCTCGGCGAGACGATCAACCGGCAGCTGCTGCCCGACGCGCCGCAGTGGGGGAACTACGTCGAGGCGTGGTCGAACGCCTCGTTCGACCTCTACATGCGCAACAGCATCATCCTGAGCGTCGTGACGATCCTCGGGGTGCTGTTCACGAGCACCCTCGCGGGGTACGCCTTCGCGCGCATCCGCTTCCCCGGCCGCAACGTCCTCTTCGCGATCCTCCTCTCGACGTTGATGATCCCGGGCACCGTCACGTTCATCCCGCAGTTCCTGCTGGTGCGGGGCGACATCGTGCCCTGGGGGAACTGGCTCGACACCCTCCCGGCGCTGACGATCCCGTTCTTCTCGACGGCGTTCATCATCTTCTTGTTCCGGCAGTTCTTCGCCGAGATCCCCGACGAGCTGTGGGACGCCGCCCGCCTCGACGGGGCGGGACACCTGCGCTTCCTGGTGCAGGTGGTCGTCCCGATGAGCCGACCGGTCCTGACGACCGGGGCGCTGCTGACGTTCGTGAACACCTGGAACGAGTTCCTGTGGCCCCTGCTGGTGACGTACACCCCCACCTGGCGACCGCTCGGGGTCGGGCTCTACACCTTCATCACCGAAGCGGGACCGGAGACGCACCTGCTGATGGCGGGCTCGGTCATCACGATCGTGCCGGTGTTGATCATCTACTTCTTCACGCAGAAGCAGTTCACGGAGGGCATCGCGACGTCCGGCCTGAAGGGCTGAACGCCGCTGGGCAGGGGCCCTGACGCCGACCTTGCACGGGCATGACGAACGGGCGACACACTCGAAGGGTCCGACGTCGTGGACCCCGTATCTCGAAAGGAGCTCCCATGAAGACCCTCTTCGCTCTCCTCGCCGGCCTGAGCGTGACGTTCGCCGTCGCGCAGGACGTCGAGTCCCTCGACCCGTCCGGCCAAACCGTCATGTTCTGGCACCAGCACAGCACCGAACGCCTCGAGGCGCTCGATGCGATCATCGACGACTTCAACGAAACGAACGAGTACGGCATCACCGTCCAGCAGGAGTACCAGGGCGGCTACGGCGACATCTTCCAGAAGATGCTGCCGATCCTGAACACCTCGAGCGCCCCGAACCTCGTCGTCGGGTACCAGAACCAGGCGGCGACGTACGCGATCGGCGACGGCATGACCGACCTCACGCCGTTCGTCGAGAGCGAGCGCTGGGGCCTCACCGACGAGGAGAAGGCCGACTTCTTCCCCGGCTTCTACGCCGCGGACGTGTTCCCGTCCTTCGACAACCAGCGCTTCGGCTTCCCGCCGAACCGCTCGATGGAGGTCATGTACTACAACGCCGACTGGCTCGCCGAGCTCGCCGACGCCGGCGCGATCTCCTTCGACGGCCCGCCCACCAGCCCCGAGCAGTTCCGCGAGGCGGCGTGCGCCGCGACCGATACGCCGTTCAGCGGTGCGCTGGCCGACGCCTCGCTCGGCTACAAGCTGTCGACCGACGCCAGCCGCTTCGCCTCCTGGACGTTCGCGTTCGGTGGGGACGTCTACGACTACGAGGCCGACCGCTACGCCTACGATGCGCCCGAGGCGGTCGAGGCGATGACGTACCTGCAGGACCTCTTCGAGGACGGCTGCGCCGACTTCGTCACCGAGCGCTACGGCGACCAGACCGACTTCGGGCAGGGCACCCTGCTCTTCACGGTCGGTTCCAGCTCCGGCCTGCCGTACTACGACAGCGCCGTGAGCGAGGGTGCCGGCTTCGAGTGGAGCGTCGCGCCGCTGCCCCGCACGACCGAGGACCCGGTCATGAACGTCTACGGCGCCAGCGTCTCCATCCCGACCGGGCACAGCCCCGAGGCGGACCTCGCGACGTGGCTGTTCGTCAAGCACTACACGAGCCCCGAGGCGCAGGCGACCTGGGCGAAGGCCAGCAACTACTTCCCGGTCCGCCAGAGCGTCGCGGACGGCCTGTCGGACTACTTCGCGGAGAACGAAGCGTACGCGACGGCGTTCGAGCTGCTGCCCTTCGGCACGACCGAACCGCCGGTCCCCGGCTACGACTTCGTGCGCGACAACGTCGAGGCGGACATGGCGGCGATCATGGACGGCGACGACGTGACCCGCGTCCTCGCGACCCTGACGTCGGAAAGCAACCTGATCCTGGACGACCAACTCTCCGCGATGGAGTGACGTCCCGACCCAGGACGAACGTGCGCGGCGGGGCCTTCGGGCCCCGCCGCGTTCGGTTCGCCGCGCGTCCGCCCCACCCGCCGTGCGCGCGTACCCTGGGGGGCGTGCCCGACCTCCCCGCCCCGTCGGCGTTGTACGTCCACGTGCCCTTCTGCCCGCACGTGTGTCCCTACTGCGACTTCCACAAGATGCGTCGCGACGAGGTGCTCGTCGGGCGCTACCTCGATCGCCTCGAGGTCGAGATCGCGGACCTCGCCGCGCGCTACGGCGGGCCGCTGGAGACGGTGTACCTGGGGGGCGGGACCCCGTCGCACCTCGACGACGCGGAACTCGACCGGGTGCTCGGCGCGATCCGCGCCGGGTTCGGGGGGCTCGGGCGGCGCGAAACGACGCTCGAGGCGGACCCCGGCACGTTCGACGCCGCCCGGCTGGCGCGGTTTCGCGCCGCGGGCGTGACCCGCGTTTCGATCGGCCTGCAGAGCACGTTTGATCCCACCCTGCGGTTCCTGGGGCGCGCGCACGACGCGGCGTCCGGCGTCGCGGCGGTGGAGGCGGCGGTCGCGGAGGACCTCGACGTCGCGGTCGACCTGATCGTGGGGGTGGCGGGCCGGACGCCGGACGCCGACGTCGCCCGCCTCGCCGCCGCCGGCGTCGGGCACGTCTCGGTGTACGCCCTCACGGTGGAGCCGTTCACGCCGTTCGCGCGTCGCGGCGTCCGCGTCGACGAGGACCGCGCCGCGGACGACCTCGCCGCCGCGGAGGCGGCGCTCGAGGGGGCCGGCTTCCGCCGCTACGAGGTGTCGAACTACGCCCGACCCGGGCGCGAAGCGATCCACAACGCCACCTACTGGCACGGCGCGCCGTTCCTTGCCGCCGGCCCCAGCGCCGCGGCGTACCTGCCCGACGGCCCGTACGGCACGCGCGTCACGGCGCCCCCCATCAAGGCGTGGCTGGCGGGCGACGGCGGGGAGCGCGAAGCGCTCGACGGCGACGCCCTCCTGCTCGAGCGGGCGTTGACGGGCCTGCGGACGGCGCGCGGCGTGGACCTCGCGGCGTTGGGCGCCGCCAGCGGCCGTAACGTGCGGGCGGCGTGGGCGCCCGGCCTGGATGCGGAGCGCGCCGAGGGCCGGCTGGAGCTCGTCCCCCCCGCCGCGCTGGCCGGGACGCCGGCCGCGACGTCGCTGCGCCACGCGACCGGCGCCGACGACGACGCCGGCACGATCCTGCGCGCCACCCCCGCCGGCGTCCAGGTCCTCGACGCCGTGGTGCGGCGGCTGGTGGGCGCCGCCGCGCTCACCTGACGCGGCGCGTCAGGCGGCGCGCGCGACGGTGCGGACCAGCACCGTCGCGGCCGGCAGGTCCAGGGCCTCCTCCGCTTCGGCGCGCGCGAGGAGGGCATCGAGGCGGGGGGCGAGATCGAGGTCCTCGGTGAGCCACCGCTCGAGGCGGGCGGGGCCGCCGTCCGGGACCGCCCGGAGCGACGCGGCGGTGAGGCGCGCCTGCGCCGCGCGGAGGTCCGCCACGAGGCCGGACGCGGCGATGCGTTCCCACGACCCGGCGCGTTCGCGTTCCGCGATGCGGTCGCGGAGCCAGCCGAGGCGGAGGCGTTCCCCGAGCGCGAAAAAGCGGCGCCCGACCGCGTCGAGGGCGTACCCCTCGGGCGCCAGGGTGCGCGCGACGTCGGCGGCCCCGAGGGCGGCGGGGAGGTGCTCGAGGAGCGCCACCTCGCGGGCGCGGGCGTCGCTCAGGCCGGCCTTGACGAAGGCGCGGGTGCGCCGTTTCGCGTGGCGCGCGTCGCGCCCCGCCAACCAGTCCATCAACGCCGTGCGGGCCTCCCCGAGCGGCGGCCCCAACGCCGCGGCGAACGCCGCCATGTCCTCCTCCGCGCGGCCCTCCTGCAGGATCCAGGCGACGACCCCCCCGACCGCGTCGACCATCGCGTGAATCGCGGCGTAGCGGGCGTCGGGCGTGAGCGACGCGTCGCCGTCGACGGCGGCGACGAAGGTGGGCGCGTCGAGCAGGTCGGTCGCCATGACGCTGGCGCGCAGGATGCGGGCGGCGGGCGCGCCGGTCGCGCGGACGGTGCGGTGCACGAACGTCGGGCCGAGCAGGTCCACCACCCGGTTCGTGGTGACGGTCGCGACCATCTCGCGGCGGAGCGGGTGGGCGGCGAGCGCCGCCTCGTGCGCCTCGCGCACGGCGCGCGGCACGTCGGCGAGCAGCAGGCCGAACAGGTGCGGGTCGTCCGGCACGTCGGTCTCCAGCAGCCGGCGCTGCACGCCGATCTTGGCGTACGCCAGCAGGATCGCCAACTCCGGCCGGACGTACGTCTCGCCCGCCGCGAGGCGGGCGCGTCGCTCGCGCGGTCCGGGGAGGCACTCGACGTCGCCGTCGAGGCCGCCGTGCATCTCGAGGTACCCGTGCAGCGACGCGAACAGGCGCGGGTCCTCCTGGGCGCGGCGTTCGGCGAGGGACAGCGCGAGCGCCTGCCGGTCGGCGTCGGCGAGGACGAGGTCGGCGACCTCGTCGCTCACCGAACGGAGGAGGGCGTTGCGGTCCTCCCACGCCAGCGCACCGGAGGCGACGGCGGGCTGCAGCGCGATCTTGAGGTTGACCTCCCGGTCGGACATGTCGACCCCCCCGACGTTGTGGATCGCGTCGGTGTCGATGCGGCCCCCCGACCGCGCGAAGGCGACGCGCGCGCGTTGCGTGAAGCCGAGGTTGCCGCCCTCCCCGACGACGCTCGCGCGGAGGTCCTCGGCATCGACGCGAACGTCGTCGTTCGCCGCGTCGCCGACGTCCGCGTGGCGTTCCGCGGCGGCCTTGACGTACGTCCCCACCCCGCCGTTCCAGAGCAGGTCGACGTCGGCGCGGAGGATGGCGCGCACCACCTCGGGGCCCGACGCCGCGTCGGCGTCGAGGTCCAGCAGGGTGCGCGCCTCGTCGGAGAGGGGGATGCGTTTCGCGTCGCGCGGCCACACGCCGCCGCCCGGCCCGAGCGCATCGGGGTCGTACGCCCCCCAGCTGCCGTCGGTCGCGCCGAAACGGCGGCGGCGTTCGGCGTAGGCGCGCTCCGGGTCGGGCTGGGGGTCGAGGAACACGTGGCGGTGGTCGAACGCCGCGAGGAGGTGCACGTGCGGGCCGACGAGCATGCCGTTGCCGAAGACGTCGCCGCCCATGTCGCCGATCCCGACGGTGCGGACGGGGCCGACGTCGGGGTCGATCCCCCGCTCGCGGAGGTGCCGGCGGACGCTGACCCACGTCCCGCGGGCGGTGATGCCCTCGGCCTTGTGGTCGTAGCCGTGCTCGCCGCCGGACGCGAAGGCGTCCCCCAACCAGAAGCCGCGCGCGAGCGCGATGGCGTTCGCCGCGTCGGAGAACGTCGCGGTGCCCTTGTCCGCCGCGACGACGAGGTACGGGTCGGGATCGTCGTGGATCACGGTGCGGTCGGGGTGAATGATCGCGCCGTCGCGGCGGTCGTCGGTGACGTCGAGGAGCGCCCCGATGAAGGTCTCGTACATGCGCCGCACGTACGCGCGGAGCTCCGCGGGGTCGTCGGGGGCGTGCTCGACGACGAAACCGCCCTTGCTGCCGGTCGGGACGATCACGGCGTTCTTCGTCGTTTGGGTCTTCATCAAGCCCAGCACCTCGGTGCGGACGTCGTCGGGCCGGTCGGACCAACGGATGCCGCCGCGCGCCACCCGCCCCCCGCGCAGGTGGACCCCCTCGACGCCGTACCCCGACACCGCGATCTCGTACGCCGGGCGGGGCTCCGGCATGCCGCTCACCCGCCCCGAATCGATCTTCAGGGCGATCGCGCCCCCCTCGCGGGCGTAGTGGTTCGTGCGGACGACGGCGGCGACCAGGTCGTGCAGCCCCCGGAGGGTGGCGTCGCCCGCCAACGACGCGACGTCGGCGAGGGTCGCGACGAAGCGGGCGTCGGCGTCGGCGACCGCGGCGACGCGGGCCGGGTCGTGACCGTCGAGGGGGTCGCTCGGGCCGGGCAGGTCGGGGTCGTGCCGGGCGGCGAAGGCGTCGAGCAACGCCGCGGCGGCGGCGGGGTGCCGCACGAGGGTGCGGGCGACGAACGTGCGGCTGGCGGCGACGTGGATCTGCACGTACGTCCGCTCGAGCGCCCGCAGCAGCATCACGCGGCGTAGGTCCAGGTCGGCGGACAGCACGAGCGCGTCCAGCTCCCCCGTCGCGACGCCGCCCGCCAAGATCTGCTGGACCGCGGGCACCAGCCGCGGTCCGTCCCGCGCGGGGTCGAGCGGCGCGCCGTCGGCGCGCTCGACGCGGTAGACGTCGATCGCGAGGCCGTCCGTCCCGACCGGGTAGGCGGTCTGTTCGATGGCGCGCAGGCCGAGGTTCTCGAGGCGGGGGAGGACGTCGGACAACGCCAGCGGGGCGCGCCGGTGCGCGATCCGCAGCCAGGTGCCCGCCCGACCGGCACGCAGCGCCACGCGCGGCGCGTCGTCGCCCGGCGCGCAGGCGTCGAGCAGCGCGAGGTCGGCGAGGGCGTCGTCGGGCGTCGCGTCGGTCGCGTAACGGTCGGGGAGCGCCGCGAGCCACCGCTCGACGCGGCGGGGGGCGTCCCCCCCGCGATCGTGCGCGGCGCGGCGGACGCGGTCGGCCCACGTCCGCGACAGCTCGCGGACCTCCGCCTCGAGGGCGGGTACGTCGAGGGCGTCCGCGGCGCGGGAGGTGACGAAGAAGAAGTGGAAGCGGACCTGCGCCTCCTCCTCCCCCATCGCGAGGGTGTAGTCGACGTGGTCGGCGTCCAGGCGGGCGGCGAGGTGCGTCTGGATGGCGCGCCGCACGTCGGCGTCGAAGCGCTCGCGCGGCATGACGACCATCATCGCGACCCCCCGCGCGAGCGGGTCGGGGCGGACGGTGAGGGTGACGTCGCGCTCGTGCTCGAGCGCCATGACGGTCCGCACGTCGCGCCACAAGCCGTCCGCGTCGCGCCAGAACAGTTCCGTGCGGGGCATCGAGTCGAAGATCGTGACGATCTGCTTGTGGTCGTGCGAGCCGGGCGCCGCCCCGTCGAGGGCGAGGACGCGCCGCAACTTGCGGCGCAGGATGGGGATCTCCTGGACCGGCGTCGCCAGCGCCTTGCTGGTGAACAACCCCAGGAAGCGCCGTTCGCCGCGCACGGCGCCGTCGGCGGCGAAGCGCTTGACGCCGACGTAGTCCATGCGCGCCGCCCGGTGAACGGTCGCTTCCGCGTTCGTCTTCGTGACGATCAACGGCGGCGCGCCGGTCACGCGCGCGCGGAGCTCGGGCGGCAGGTCGCGCAGCGGGACGGGGGCGCGGTAGGCGCTCGCCTCGACGGCGCGGAGGATCCCGAGGGCGGAGGCCCCGTCGGCCTGCAGGACGGGGTCGTCGTCGCCCACGACGTCGTAGCGGCGGTAGCCGAGGAAGACGAAGTGATCCTCGTCGAGCCAGGCGACGAAGTCGGCGTCCTCGCGGAGGGCGTCGGCGTCGAGGGGGACCTCCCCCGCTTCGGCGCGGTCCGCGAGGGCGCGGAGGTCGTTCGCGACCTCGTGCGCGCGGTCGCGCATCGCACCGTAGTCGTCGGTGGCCCGCACCACGTCGTCCAGCACCCGCCGGAGGGCCGCCTCGAGGTCCGCCCGGTGGGCGTCGTCGCCCAGCGGATCGATCCACCACACCTGGTACGCCTCGCGCGTCCCCGTGTCCCCGAGCGTCGCGATGCGGCCGTCGCCGTCGCGCTCGACCGGTACGACCGGGTGCAGCAGGTGGCGGGGCCGGGCCCCCCGGCGCTCGAGCTCCGCGCGGACGGAGTCCACCAGGAACGGTCGGTCGCGGGCCGCGACCTGCACGACGTCGAGGTCGGCGCTCCAGCCGTCGCGGTCGGCGTCGGGGGCCCGGACCCGTACCGCGGGCGGGCCGCCGCCCGCTTCGTCCAGGAAGCGGTAGCCCTGCCGCGCCATCGCGGCGAGCGCGGGCGCGCCGAACCGGGCCAGGAAGGCCGGGTCGGCCCGCGCAATCCACGCCTCCGTGAACCGCGCGAGCGGGCCCTCGGACCCGCCCGCGTGCGCCGTCACCTCGCGTCGTACGTCGTCGGCCGTCGCCGCCATGGCGCCGTTCCCTCCCCGCACCCCCCGGGACGGCGTCCCGGACCGGTGCGCTCCATCTCGATGCGGCAGGATACCCCCGCGGCGCGGGCGACCCCCCGGGCCGCGGGCGGCGGATACACTCCGCAGGATGCCGTTCCTCGTCGCCACCGTCCTGGTGGTCCTCGACCAACTCGCGAAGGCGTGGACCGTGGCGACGCTGCCGTTGAACGCGCCCGGGATCGCGGTGTGGCCGGACGTGCTGGAGCTCAACTACGTGCGCAACACCGGGGCGGCGTTCGGGTTGTTCCGCAACGTCGACCTGAGCGTCGGGCCGCTCGACGTGGACGGGACGTTCCTGCTCGGGGTCCTGTCGCTCGTCGTCGCCCTGTGGCTGGTGCGGACCCTCGCGCGCGACGCCCGCGCCCTGGGGGCGTGGACGCGGGCGGCGCTCACGCTGATCCTGGCGGGCGCGGTCGGGAACATGATCGACCGCTTCCGCCTCGGCTACGTCGTCGATTACGTCGACGTGTACCTCGGCAGCTACGACTTCGCGGTGTTCAACCTCGCCGACGCGTCGATCAGCGTCGGCGCGGTCCTGTTGGTCCTCGCGACGTTGTTGCGGGACCGGCCGCGCCCCGCCTGAGGCCCGGCTTCGCCCGCCCCCTCACGGGCCGTCCCGGTCGGCGCGGGCGCCGACCTCCACGACGCGGGGGCGGCCCGCCAGGTCGGGGTGGACCGTCACCGCCCGCCCCGCCGTCGCAGGGCGGGGCCGGAGCCAGGCGGCGAACGCGTCGGCGTTGCGGGGGTCGGCCTCGAACAGGGCGACGGCGTGGGGGGCGAGGTCGGACTCGACGTCGGTCCAGACCGCCCGCAGGACGTCGAGCCCGTCGGGCCCGCCGTA
>JAVLCF010000080.1 GCA_031581195.1 Trueperaceae bacterium
CCGTCGCGCTCCGCGCCGGGCAGGGCGCGGCGCGCGCGCAGCACGTGCAGGGGACCGTCCTCGGGGGACGCTTCGTTCGGGGCCGGATGGGGGCCGGGCGGGGGGCCGGGGGTCGGACGCGCGTTCACGACGGGGAGGGTAGCACCGGCCCACGCCAGTCGGCGGGGCGCGGGCCCGCTCCGAGCCGCCACGCGACCGCCGCCGCGACGCGCGGCGCGGCGGCGCCGTCGCCGTACGGGTTGGGGCGGTCGCGCATGGCCATGAGCTCCGGAGCGTCCGGCGCGAGCAGGGCGCGCAACTGCGCCTCGACGGACGCCGGGTCGGTGCCCAGGAGGCGCAGCACGCCCGCCTCCACGCCCTCGGGCCGCTCGGTGACCGCGCGCAGCACCGCGACGGGGACGCCCAACGCCGCCCCCTCCTCCTGGAGGCCGCCCGAGTCGGTCACGATCAGGCGGCTGGCGGCGAGCGTCGCCACCATCGCCTCGTAGCCCAGGGGGTCCGACGTCACGACGTTCGCGACGCCGTGGACCGCGGGCCGCACCGCCTCGCGGACGGCGGGATTGCGGTGGACCGGCCACACGAACGCGAGGTCGGGATGGTCGCGCGCGAGGCGCGCGATGGAGGCGGCGAACGCCGCGAGGTGCGGCAGGTTCTCGCGGCGGTGCAACGTCACCGTGACGCGCCCGGTCGTGCCGGCCGGCAGCGGCGGCGTCGCCGCCCGCCCGGCGACCGTCCGGACCGCATCGACGCCGGTGTTGCCGGTCACGAGCACCGTCGCGTCGTCGCGCCCCTCCCGCCGCAGGTTCGCGCGCGCCCCGTCGGTCGGGGCGAGCGCGAGATCGCCGATCGCGTCCACCAGTCGGCGGTTCCCCTCCTCGGGGAACGGCTGCGTCAGGTCGAAACTGCGCAGGCCCGCCTCGACGTGCCCCACGCCGACCCCCTCGTAGAAGCCGGCGAGCGCCGCAGCGAACGTCGTGGTGGTGTCGCCGTGCACCAGCAGGTAGGCGGGCGCCAACGCCCGCAGGCGCGCGGCGAGCGCGGGCACGATCCGCCCCACCAGGTCCGCCGACCCCTGCCGGTCGGTCATCACGTCGAGGTCCTCGTCCGGCGTGACGCCGAACGGCGCCAGCACGTCGCGCACCTGCTCGCGATGCTGCCCCGTCGCCAGGACGTACGGGGTGGTCGCCGGGTGGTCGGCGAGCGCCGCGACGACCGGCGCCATCTTCGCCGCCTCGGGCCGGGTCCCGAACGCCACGACGACGCGATGCGGACCGCTCACCGCGGCGGCCGGCCCTCGCGTCGCGCCGGAGGCGCGTCGGACGCCGCGACCGCGACCGCACCCGCACGCTCCGCCGCCCGCTCCGCAGCGCGGACCTCCGCCCACCGCAGGGCGCTGGCGCCGCCCGTGGCCGCCACCGCGAGCAGGACCGTCGCCGCGGTCGCGGCGGGCGGCGTCGCGGCGAGGAGCATGCCGGCGACGCCCAGCACGAGCGTCGCCGCCCACAGGGTCAGCACCACCCCGCGTTCGCTCCGGCCGCGGGCCCGCAGCAGGTCGTGCAGGTGATCGTTGTGGGCGCGGGCGGGGTTGGCGCCGCGACGCAGACGCCGCAACGTCACCTGCGCGATGTTGACGACCGGCACGCCGAGGATCAACACCGGCGTCGCGATCGTCACCGCCGCGGTCACCTTGAGCGCCCCCAGGACGCTGACGGCGGCGAGGACGTAGCCGAGGAGGTAGGCGCCGGCGTCCCCCATGAAGATCGTCGCAGGGCCGGCGTTGTGCCGCAGGAAGCCGGTCGCCGCCCCCGCGAGGGCGGCGAGCAGCAGCACCGCGGCGCCGCGCCCGTCGACCTGCAGCGCGACCGCGAGCAGGCTGAGGCTGCCGATCGCCGCGACGCCGGACGAGAGGCCGTCCACCCCGTCGATGAAGTTGAACGCGTTGGTGAACCCGACCACCCAGAGGATCGTGAGGATCGCGGCGGCGGTCTCCCCGAAGAACACGAACGCCCCGTCGCCCGCCCACCGCGCGAACGGCCCGACGGCGAAGTAGTTCGTGACGAAGGCGATCGACACGTCGTTGGCGACGAGGATGCCGGCGGCGACGGTCTGCACCGCGAGGCGCATGGCGACCGGCAGGTCCCACAGGTCGTCCAGCAACCCCACGAGCGTCATCAGGACCCCCCCGAGGAGGATCGCGAACAACGGACCGCGGTCCACCGTCCACGCCGCGGGCGCCAGCGTCGCCCCCACCGCGACGGCGACGAGGAACGCCGCGAGGAGCGCCAACCCGCCGACGTTCGGCACGGCGCCCTGGTGCCGGCGGCGGCCCCGCCCGTGCCGGCCACCGCCCTCCTGCACCGCCCCGACCCGCAGCGCGAACGCGCGGATCGGCGGCACGACGAGGAGCGCCGTGACGAGCGCGGCGAGGAACACCGCCGCCGCCCACGGCACGAGGGGAACGAGGGACGAACCGCTCACGCGTCGATGCTACCGCCCGGCGCCCTAGAGCGTCCCGTAGATGCGGTCGCCCGCATCCCCGAGGCCGGGCACGATGTAGCCGTGCTCGTTCAGGCGCTCGTCGAGCGCCGCGAGAATGATCGGCACGTCCGGGTGCGCCGCCTGCACGGTCTCGACGCCCTCCGGGGCGGCGAGGATGCTGAGGAGACGGACGTTGTGCGCCCCGGCCTCCGCCAGGTGATCGAGCGCCGCGACGGCGCTCCCGCCGGTCGCGAGCATCGGGTCCAACAAAAAGGTGTCGCGTTCGGCGACGTCGGTCGGCAACTTGCCGTAGTACGAGACCGGCGCGAGGGTGTCGGGATCGCGGTAGAGGCCGATGTGCCCCACCCGCGCGCTGGGGACCAGGTCGAGGATGCCCTCGACCATGATGAGGCCCGCGCGGAGGATCGCGACGAGGGCCAGCTTCTTGCCGGCCAAGCGACGGACCTTCGCCGTCGCGACCGGCGTGCGGACCTCGGCGTCCTCGAGCGGCAGGTCGCGCATCGCCTCGAACGCCATCAGCATCGACAGCTCCGCGGCGAGCGACCGGAAATCGCGCACCGGCGTCGTCGCGTCGCGCAGGAGCGACAACTTGTGCTGGATCAGGGGGTGATCGATGATCTGGGTCGGCACGCTGGGCCTCCACTCCTCCGACGCCGGCGCGTCGGCACGAAGGAACGGCCGCCCCGGGGGACGGCCGTGTCGCGAACTGGCGGAGAGGGTGGGATTCGAACCCACGGTACCGCGTAAGCGATACAGCGGTTTTCGAGACCGCCCCGTTCAACCACTCCGGCACCTCTCCTCGCGTTCGCTCGCGCCCTGCGGGCGCGGCGTGGAAGGCTACCACGCGGGCCCGGGCCGCGCCAAGGGCGCGCGACGCCACCGGGGGTCGCGACGGCGGTTGACGGGCGCGGGGTTCGGGCGTAGCCTACGCGCTGCGCTGGCCCGTCGTCTAATGGCAGGACATCCGGTTCTGGTCCGGACGGTCGGGGTTCGAATCCCTGCGGGCCAACCACGCCGCCGCGCCGCCCCCGCCCGCCGGGGGCGGCGCCTTGACCCCCCCGGCGGGCGGGGATACCCTTATCTCGCCCCGAGGGGGGCGCGCTGGCCCGTCGTCTAATGGCAGGACATCCGGTTTTGGTCCGGACGGTCGGGGTTCGAATCCCTGCGGGCCAACCAGGTTCCCCCTCGGCGCATTTCGTACCCCCGCACGCCGACGCCTCGGGCCGGATCCCCCGCGCCCTGCGGGCGTCAGGCGGGGGGATACACGTCGAACCGCGTCGTGCGGCCCCGCACCGCTCCGCTCGCGCCCGGCGCGACGGGCGGCGCCTTCGCCGGCCGCTTGACGACGACCCGGCGCGCGACGCGGCGCGCCGCCGCCACCAACGCCGCAACCTCCGCCGGGTCCGGCGGCGGCCCCAACCACGCCCGCAGGAACGCCGCGCCGCCCCGCTTCGCGGCGCGGCGCTCGCCCTCGCGGGGGTACATCGGGTCGAGGTAGACCGCACGCGCGTCCCCGTCCGCCGCCGCCAGCCAGGCCGCCGCGTCGGTCGCGAGGACCCGGACGCGCGCCGCCGCGGTGGCCGTCGCGGGGTCGGCCTCCGCCCGCGCGCGGGCCGACGCAAGCCACCACGCCAGGAGGGGGTCGCGCTCCAGCATCGTGACACTCAGCCCGGCCCGCGCCACGTGCACGGCGTCCGTCCCCCACCCGGCGGTCGCGTCGATGACGTGGACCTCGCCGCCCGCGCGCCCCAGCAGCGCCGCGACGAGCGGGTCGCGCCCCGCGCGGGGCGCCCCCCACACCGCCGGGCGCGGGGTGGGGGGCGCCTCCGGCCCCACCCACGCGAGGGTCGGGGTCCCCGCCCCGAACGTCGCGACGGCGTGCGACGCCTCCGGTGGGGGCGCGTCCGGGGCCGCCACGGGGCGCCCGTCCGCCGCGAGGCGGGCGGCGAGGGCGTCCGCTTCGGCGCGCGCGGTGGCGGGGGCGTCGGGCGTGACGCGCACGCGGGCGGGGGCGCGGGGGGCCGTCATGCCGCATGCTACCGGCCGGGCTCGGGGGTGACCGACCCGGCCGGCGGGTGCTAGGCTGCCAAGCGACACGCGCGCTTCACGACGGAATCGAAGGTCACGGGCCGGTTCGCCCACCGAACGCGACGTGCATCGCCCTCGCCGCCGACGACGTCGTCGGTCGCCCCCTCGGGAGGTTCCATGTCCCACGCCGACCTGCAACGCCGCCGCGACGCGTCGGTCGTCCGCGCCGCCGCCTCGATCCACCCGATCTACCCCGCCGAAGCCAAGGGGAGTTACGTGTGGGACGGCGAGGGCAACCGGTACCTGGACTTCAGCGTCGGCATCGCCGTCATGAACGTCGGGCACTCCCACCCCAAGGTCATCGAGGCGGTCACGAAGCAGGCGTCGTCGTTCCAGCACCTGTGTTTCGCCGTCGGGATGCACGAGAGCTACGTCGAGCTCGCCGAACGCCTGAACGCCCTGATGCCGGGCGACGGGCCGTCGCGCGCCTTCTTCGCCAACAGCGGCGCGGAGGCGGTGGAGAACGCCGTGAAGATCGCCCGGGTCGCCACCGGCCGACCCGGCATCGTCGCCTTCACGCACGCCTTCCACGGCCGCACCCACATGGCGTTGTCGCTCACCGCGAAGGCGAACCCGTACAAGGCGCCGTTCGCGCCGCGCGCAGCGGAGATCTACCGCGCCGACTACCCCTACTGCTACCGCTGCCCGTTCGGAGGGCCCGACGCCGACGGCGGTTGCTGCCAGCACGACGCGAACCGTTTGCGCGACCAGGTCGCGTCGTTCATCGGGGAGGACCAGGTCGCGGCGTTCCTCGTCGAACCGGTCGCCGGCGAGGGCGGCTTCATCCCCGCGCCGGCGTCGTTCCTGCGCGCCGTTCGCGCCTACGCCGACGAGATCGGCGCGCTCTGGATCGACGACGAGGTCCAGTCCGGCATCGGCCGGACCGGCGCCTGGTGGGCGGTCGACCACGACGGCCTCGCACCCGACCTCCTCACGAGCGCCAAGGCGCTGTCGTCCGGCTTCCCCCTCGCCGCCGTCGTGGGCCGCGCCGACGTCATGGACGCGCCCGGCCCGGGGCACCTGGGCTCGACGTTCGGGGGCAACCCCGTCTCCATCGCCGCGGCGTTGGCGACCCTCGACGTCATCGAGGAGGAGGACCTGCTCACCCGCGCGACGCACATCGGGGCGCGCTTCACGTCGATGCTGCAGGACCTCCAGCGGTCGTTCCCGCGTATCGGGGACGTCCGCGGGGTCGGCGCGATGATCGGCATCGAGTTCGTGGCCGACGACGCCAAGACCCCCGACAAGGGGGCGGTCGAGGCGGTCGTGCGGCACGCCCGCGAGGACGGCCTGCTGCTGCTTCCGACCGGCACGTACGGCAACGTCATCCGCCTCCTCCCGCCGCTCAACCTGAGCGACGCGGAGATCGAGGAGGGCCTCCAGAAGCTCGAGGGGGCGGTGCGCAAGGCGCTCGCCTGAGCTCCGCGCGACGGCGCCCCACGCGCCGCCGCCCGGCGCGACCGCGCCCCGAACGACCGCGCCCCACCGACGTGGTCGGTGGGGCGCGGTGCTACGTGCGGCGGCGTGGTCGGTGGGTCAGTCGCCGTCGCCCTGCTCGATGGGGACGCCGACCATGTTCCCCCACTCCGTCCAGCTGCCGTCGTAGTTGCGGACCTGGGGGTAGCCCAGCAGGTACTTGAGGACGAACCAGGTGTGGCTGCTGCGTTCCGCGATGCGGCAGTACGCCACGACCGGCACGTCCCGCGTCACGCCCTCGCCCTCGTACAGCGCCGCGAGTTCGCTCGCGGGGCGGAAGGTACCGTCCTCGTTCACGGCCTTCGCCCACGGGACGTTCGCCGCGCCGGGAATGTGTCCCCCGCGGAGGGCGCCCTCCTGCGGGTACTCCGGCATGTGCAGCTTCTCGCCGCTGAACTCCGCGGGGCTGCGCACGTCGACGAGCGCACCGCGGCCGTCCTTCACGGCCAGCAGGTGCTGCAGCACGTCCGGCGCGAAGGCGCGGATCGACGCGTCGCGGTACGGCACCGCGTACGTCCCCGGCGTCGGCGTCGGCGTCTCGGTCGTCGTGGGCCGGTCCTCCGCGATCCACTTCGCGCGGCCGCCGTCCATCAGGCGCACGTCGGCGTGGCCGTTGTACTTCAGGAACCAGAAGGCGTACGCCGCCCACCAGTTCGACTTGTCGCCGTACAGGACGACGACGTCGTCGTTCGACACGCCCTTGCGTTCCATCAACGCCGCGAAACCGGCCTCGTCCACGAAATCGCGGACGTCGGGGCGCTGCAGTTCCGTGTGCCAGTCGAGCTTCACGGCGCCCGGCACGTGCCCCTGTTCGTACAGAAGGACGTCCTCGTCGACCTCCAGGACCTTCACGCCGGCGTCGGCGTGATGCGCCTCGACCCAGGCGGTGTCGACCAGGACCTCGGGATGCGCGTACTGCGTCTCCATGGGGTTCTCCTCTCCGCGCGGCGCGCGCCGTCCCCGCGGCCCCCACGCCCGCGGAGCGGGGCGGACGGCGCGGCGCGACGGCGCCACGCCCCTGTCTACCGCCGGAGGGCGACGGACGCGGTCGGCGGGCCGACGCGTCCTGCTACATTGCGGCGATGCTGCACGTCGCCCCCTCCCTCCTCGCCGCCGACCCCCTCGCCTACGGCGCCGCCCTCCGCGAGGTCGACGCGGCCGGCGCCCCCTGGGTGCACGTCGACGTCATGGACGGCCACTTCGCGCCGAACCTGACGTTCGGGCCGGCGCACGTCGCGGCGTTCCGCGACGCGACCGACGCGACGATCGACGTGCACCTGATGGTCCGCGACCCCGCCGCGTGGATCGATGCGTTCGCCGACGCCGGCGCGGACCTGTTGACCGTCCACGTCGAGGTCGATCCGCACCTGCACCGCACCCTGAGCCGCATCCGCGAGCGGGGGGTCCGGACGGGCGTCGCCCTCAATCCCCTCACGCCGCTCGAATCGATTCGCGACGCGCTCCCCCTCGTCGACCTGGCGTTGGTCATGAGCGTGAACCCCGGGTTCGGGGGGCAACGCTGGATCCCCGCCAGCGAAGACCGCCTGCGGCGCCTCCGCACGCTCCGCGACGCGAACGCGCCCCGCGCGATGATCCAGGTGGACGGCGGCATCGACCTCGCGACCGCCGGACCGGCGGCCCGCGCCGGCGCCGACGTCCTCGTCGCCGGGAGCGCCCTGTTCACGGAGGACGCCCCGTTCGCGCAGCGCTACGCGCAGGTGCGCGACGCGGCGCTGCAGGGCCGCGGGTCCCCCTCGGGCGACTGAGCTGCGCGCGGCCTCAGGCGCCGAGGGCGGGGACGTCCGCGACGCGCCCCAACGTCCGGAACCGTTCGCGGCGTTGCGCCGCCCAACGGGCGGGGTCGCCGTCGCGGAGCGCCGCGACCTCCTCGCGCAGGACGCGGGCGACCTCGCGGATCGCCTGGCCCGGCGCGCGGTGCGCGCCGCCGGGCGGCTCCGGCACGACGCGGTCGACCACCCCGACCTCGCGAAGGTCGCGGGCGGTGAGGCGGAGCGCTTCGGCGGCTTTGGGGGCCTCCGCCGCGTCCCGCCACAGGATCGCGGCGCACGATTCGGGACTGATGACGCTGTAGGTGGCGTTCTCGAGGATCGCGACGCGGTTCGCGACGCCGATCGCCAACGCACCCCCCGACCCCCCCTCGCCGATGACGACCGACAACGCGGGGACCCGCAGGCGGCTCATGCGGCGGATGGAGGCGGCGATCACCCACGCTTGGCCCTGCTCCTCGGCGGCGATGCCGGGGTAGGCGCCGGGTGTGTCGATGAGCGTGACGACGGGCAGGTGGAACTTGTCCGCCAGGTCGAACATCCGCATCGCCTTGCGGTACCCGCTCGGGTGGCTCATGCCGAAGTTCCGGTGGATGTTCTCCTTCGTGTCGCGCCCCTTCTGCTGCGCGACGACGACGACGCTTCGCCCGTCGAGCTGCGCGAGGCCGGTCACGAGCGCGGGGTCGTCGCCCAGCGCCCGGTCCCCGTGCAGTTCCTCGAACCCCTCGAAGGCGTGCTCGAGGTAGTCGAAGGCGGTCGGTCGGCCGGGCGCGCGGGCCACCTGGACGCGCTGCCAGCGCGTGAGGCCCTCGAACGTCGTCTGCTTGAGTCGCTCGAGGCGCGCTTCGAGCAGCGCGATCTCCTCACCGAGGTCGATGTCGGTCTCCTCGGCGTAGCTGCGCATGTCGCGGATCTTGCCCTCGAGATCGAGGATCGGGCGTTCGAACTCAAGCGCCACGGGCGGCCCCCTCCTCCGGAACGCTCGGTTCGGCGGCGTCGCGGGCGTCCCCGGCGTCACCGGCATCCCCGGCGTCGCGGGCGGCGTCGGGGTCCGCTTCGCCAAGCCCGGCGTCGGACGACGCCGCGTCGGCGGGCGCGCCGTCCTCGCCGAGATCGAGCGGGCGGTCCTGCAGAAGCTGCAGGGTCCGCACCAGGCGACCCTTGAGCTCCGCGCGGGGCACGACGTCGTCGATCATCCCGCGCGCGAGCAGGAACTCCGCGCGCTGGAAGCCGTCGGGCAGCTCCTGCTTGATGGTCTGCTGAATGACGCGCGGCCCGGCGAAGCAGATCAGCGCCCCGGGTTCCGCGAAGATCGCGTCCCCGAGCGTCGCGAAGGAGGCGGTCACCCCGCCGGTCGTCGGGTCGCTCAACACGACGAGGTACGGCAGGCCCGCCTCGACGAGCGCCTCGAGGGCGACGGTCGTCTTCGCCATCTGCATCAACGACAGCGCCCCCTCCTGCATGCGGGCCCCGCCGGACGCCGTGACGGCGACCAGCGGCCGGGCTTCCGCCGCGGCGCGCTCCGCGGCGCGGGCGATCTCCTCCCCGACGACGGAGCCCATCGACCCGCCGGCGAAGAAGAAGTCCATCACGACGAGGGCGACGGGCGTCCCCCCCATCGTCGCGGCGCCGGTCTGGATGGCGTCGGGGCGACCCTGCTTGCGTTGCACGCGCTCCATGCGCTCGGGGTACGGCTCGGTGTCGACGAACGCGAGGGGGTCGGTCGGCGCCAGGTCGCCCGACCACGGTTCGAAGCTGCCGTCGTCGGCCAGCATCGCGATGCGGTCCTCGACGCTCACGCGGTAGTGATGCCCGCACTCGGGGCAGGTCGAGAGGTTCGCGACGAGGTCCTTGCGGTAGATCTGCGCGCCGCACCCGTCGCACTTCAGCCACAAGCCGGCGGGGGTGGCGTCGTCGTCGCTTCGCGTGGGTTTGTTCCTCCGGAACCAGCGCTCGAGGGCCACGGGACCTCCCTTCGCCGCCCCGGACCGGTCCGGGCGGGCTTCGCGCATGCTAGCACCCCCGTTCCCGGGGGGCCGAGCGGCCCCCGGACCCCGTCAGCGGACCGCGGGCGCCTCGCCCGACGCGCCCGCAGCCTCCGCCTCGGTCGGGCGGGGGTCCCCCGACCCGTCGGTCAGGCGGGCGGGGGACGCGCCGTCGTCGAGCGTGACCAGCACCTCGTCGGCCGTCCACGACCCCAACGCGTCCCGAGGGGCGTCGGGCTCCGGCATGACGCTGCGGCCGTCGAAGCGGGCGCCGGTCTCGACGTCGAGCGTCGCGGCGCGCACGTCGCCCTCGAGGACGCCCCCACGCCACACCTCCACCCCCTCGTCGGCGGTGACGTCGGCGCGGACCGTGCCGGCGACCCGCACCGCGCGGGCCCGGACGTGCGGCCCCTCGACCGCCCCGCCGGGCCCCACCTCGAGCGGTCCGTCGACGTCGACCTCGCCGCGGACGACCCCGTCGATCCGCACGCGCCCGACCGCGTTCAGCGTCCCCTGCAGCGTCGTGCCGGCCGCGACGTACGTGTACGCCGCGCGCGTCCGTCCGCGTCGAAGCATTCCGTGCCTCCTCGCGCACCACGGTAGCAGACGCGGCGCCCCGCCCCGGACGTCGGGTCCGGCCGTCGGCGTGTATCCTCACGTCGTGAACGACGGTGGCGTGGTGCTCGTGACGGGCGTCGGGCAGGGCTTCGGGCGCGCGATCGCGCTCGGGTGGGGCCGGGCCGGGTACGACGTGGTGTGCGCCGACCGCGACGTCGCCCTCGCCAGCAAGACCGCCGCGGAGGTCGAGGAGGTCGGGGGCCAAGCGATCCCCGTGCAGCTCGACGTGACGGTCCCCCTCGACGTACGCCAGGCGTTCGCGAAGGTCGACGAGCTCTTCGGTCGCCTCGACGGCGTCGTGCACGTCGCGTCCCGGGGCGGGGACGGCGACGCGACGACCCTCGCCGACGGGGCGTTCGGGGAGCTCGTCGACGAGGTGCTGCGCAGCAGCCACCTGGTGCTCCGCAACGCCGGCCGTCGCATGGAGGACGGCTTCGTCCTCGTCGTCGGGCCCGACGCGGCGTCCGACGAGCCGCACGACGCCATGACCCGCGCCGGTCTCGCGGCGCTCGTCCGCGGCTACGTCCCGCGCCTCGCGCACCTCCGCCTCGGGCTCGTGACGCCCTCGCGCCCCGCGAGCGACCCGCACCACGACGCGCCCCTCGTGGACGCCGCGCTGTTCCTGGGCGGGCCCGGCGGGGTGGGCCTGCCCGGCGCGACCCTCGACGTCACCCTCCCGCCGCCCCCCCGCCGCGTCGAACGCCTCCTTCCCGAAGTCCAGGCGGCGCTGGGCCACCCGAGCGAAGCCGACGACGAGGCCGACGCGGACGCGACCGACGACGGGCCCGACGCCCCGTGGGACGACGAGGACGCGCCGTCCGCCGATGCGGCCTGGGACGCCCCCGACGGCCCGGCGTGGGTCGCAGCGGACGGGGTCCGG
>JAVLCF010000081.1 GCA_031581195.1 Trueperaceae bacterium
CCCTCGCCGCCCGCATCTGGCTGCCCGAAGGGGCGGAGGACGCCCCCGTCCCCGCCATCCTCTTCGCATGTCATTTGCCTAATAGGGGCACTGCGCGATGATCTGCGCGTGCGTGGGCGTGCGCTGCAGTGCACTCGGTCGGTGCATTGCAGCCTGTGTACATTCCGCCTTGTGGGTGCGCGGGGCCCGAAGGGGGTACGCATGACGCCCGCGAGGATGTCGACTCGGCGATTTCCCGCAGTAGCCACGCTGGGCGCCTCGGAGTGGACCTTACACATCACCGCGGGATCTGCGTCGATGGCGGGGGGTCCGCCGATCCGTCTGCAGTCCGCGCGATGGGAACGTCTTGACACGCCGCCGTGCCTTCGATCGTCGAGGAGCGTCCAAGAGGCGAGCGCACCATTCGGACGATCCGGTCGGCGTCGCTCTCCGAGCGACACCCCTCGTGGATCCGCTGGACGACGCAATCGGTCTTTCTCGGGAACGGAGCGTCGGCTTTTGCGCCGATCGTGGCCCTCGCGATGGAACGCTCCACCACGGGCGCGGGGCCCTAGGGTCATGCGATCGGTGCGTTGAGGGCGAGAAGCGTGCAGCCGTCCTCGCTCCTGCAACGCGCGGTACCTGCCGGCGGGCGGATCGCTCGCCGAACCGAGGGCGGCATTCTTGAGGCGCCACGACCCCGTGTCGCGTCGCGCCCCGGCGAGCCCGACTTTCGCTCCCACGGCCAAGACTGATATCGATGACGGCTATGCCCGTGCCCGACGATAGCGCGGCGTCGAGCTGCCGTCGTCTTCGTACCTCAAGTCGTGCCGAAGACCGAACGGCGCCACCGGCCAACGTACCAAGCGGAACGCAAGAAAATTCGTCGCCGATCTCCCCTCTAGGCACGACCGACCTCACACCGGTCCGTTGCAAGAGCCCAGTCCCTCACGCATAGTACGCATCGAACGACCACGCACGTGGGCGTGTACACACCCCGGTCTAGCATTACCGCCCCGCCATCTGCTAGCTTTAGTGAAACCTAATGCGTTATGTCTGATATATCAGTAGTCCCGGAGGGAGCTGACGTGGAGTCTGTCATTGACGTTCAACGGGCGGGATCGATCGTTAAGGAGGACCTGGCGACGCAGGTCTACCGGGCCCTCATGCACCGCATCGTCACACGCGTGTACGCGCCCGGCGAGCGGATCTCGATCCAGGGCGTCGCCAGCGACTGCGACGTCAGCGCCACGCCCGTCCGTGAGGCGTTCCACCGCCTGGCGCGCGAGGGCCTACTCGAGAGCCGCCCCCGTAGCGGCACGACCATCGCCCGAATCACGCTGCGCGACATCGTCGAGATCTACGACGTGCGCCTCATGATTGAGGTGGCCGCCGCCGCCGTTCCGTTAGAGCCCGATGCCATCGCCGCGATGCGGCGCTCGATCGACTGCATGGCCAGCCTCGCCGGCCCGCACCTCTACGACGACTTCGACGCGTACTGGACGTACTCGCAGCACGACGCCGAGTTCCACCGTCTCCTGGTCCAAGGTACTGGCAACGGCCGCCTCGCGGCCATCTACCGCGAGCTTCACGCCCACACCCTCATTGCACCCGTCCTCTTCGGCCTTCAGGCGATCGCCCGCGTCGAAGAGCAGCACCTCGAGCACCGCACCATCGTCGACGCCATCGAAGTCGGCGACGGCGACCGAGCCGCCGACGGAATCCGGCGGCATCTCACCAGGACCCTTGACGTCCTGCAGCAGCGCTGGCCGGAGGCCCGACATGACGGCACGTGACGACGACACGGCCCACGACATCACGATCCGCGCGATCCACGCCCTCCCCCTAGAGTACGCCCTCGACGCGCCGTACGGCATGGCCCGCGGCCTCACCTCTTCTCGCCAAACCACCCTGGTCCTCGTCGAGACGAGCGACGGTCGGTTTGGCCTCGGCGAAGCGTGGGGCCCAGGCCGCGTGACCGCCGCACTGATCGAGCAGTTCGCAGCCGCGTTCGTCGGTGCCTCCCTCTACCGCACGCGGCCCATCACGCGCCGCCTCTGGGCCGCCAGCTACCACATGGGCGCCCAAGGCCTCCAGTTCGGGGCGCTCGGTGGGATCGACACCGCCGTCTGGGACGTCGTTGCCCAGGCCGCCGGCCGGCCCCTCTCCGACCTGATCGGGGGCCGTGCTCGCGACCGCGTCCTCGCCTACGCCAGCGCCGGCTACATCACCGAGGACAACGACCCCGTCGCCTTCCGCAACGCCATCGAGCGCGCCAGCGCCGCCGGCTTTCGCGCCGTAAAGATCAAGATCGGCCTCGGCCCCGAAAGCGACGCCCAGCGCGTCGCCGTCGCACGCGAGGTGATGGGCGCGGACGCCCACATCCTGGTCGACATCAACGGCGCGTACACGGTCGATACCGCCCACCGGTCCATCCGAGCGATCGAGCCGTACGACGTCCACTGGGTCGAGGAGCCCCTCAGTCCAGAGGACGTCGCCGGCTACGCCCGCCTCCGCAGCCTCACGCCGCGATCGATCGCCGCCGGCGAGGCCAGCTACTCCCGCCATGCCCTGCGACCCCTCGTCCAGGACCGCCTCGTCGACGTCGTCCAACCCGACGTCAATAAGATCGGCGGTGTGACCGAGATGATCGCGGTCCGTGATATGGCCGAGACCAACGCCGTCCGCTTCTCTCCCCACTGCTGGTCCGGCGCCGTGTCCCTTGCGTCGACCCTCCAGGTCCTCGCCACGGTCACTCCCTACCCCGCTCAGGAGGACCGTGAGGTGCCGGTCCTCCTGGAGTACGACCAGGGCCGCAACCCCCTCCGAGACGAACTGCTTAGCGGCACGCCCGGCGTCGACGCCGATGGGGGCGTCCAGATCCCCGACCGTCCCGGCCTGGGCCTCGCCCTGAACCGTGACGCCCTGAATGAGCTGATTCTGCCCGGTACGCACGTTCCCGAGGTGATCCCATGACCGTTGCCAGCCGTCTTTCTGAGCTCGGCGTCACGCTGCCCGAACCAATCGCGCCGGCGTTCCACTACGCCGCCGTCGTCGAAAGTGGCGGCCACGCCTACGTGAGCGGCCAACTCCCCAAGACCGGAGCGGACCACGGCATGCTTCACGTCGGTCGCGTCCCTGAAGAGGTGTCGACCGATGAGGCCCGCGACTGCGCGCGCCTCTGCGTCATCAACGCCTTTTCGGTCCTCGAGTCCGAGCTCGGATTCGGAACGCTCGACCGCATCGAACGCGTCGTTCAGGTCACCGGCTTCGTAGCCGCCCCGCCCGACTTCGGTGCCCACCCCAAGGTGATCGACGCCGCTTCGACCTTCCTGACCGACGTCTTCGGTGAGGCTGGACGTCACGCCCGCGCTGCCGTCGGCGTCGCGAGCCTTCCGCGTCGCTCCCCCGTCGAAATAGCCTTCGTTTTCCGTCTCCGGCCGGGCGCGGGAGCTCCGTCGTGAGCTTTAACGGCGGCCGCGCCGTCGTCGACGCCCTCCACGAGCACGACGTCCGCACGGTCTTCACCGTTCCCGGCGAGAGCTTCCTTCCGGTGCTCGACGCCCTTTACGACGTATCCGACATCGACGTGGTCGCCACCCGCCACGAGGAGGGTGCCGCCTTCGCCGCCGAGGCCTACGCAAAGGCCAGCGGCGCCCCCGGCGTGTGCATGGTCACGCGCGGTGTCGGCTCGACTCACGCCGCGATCGCCATCCACACCGCCATGCAGGACGCCACGCCTCTCGTCGTGCTCGTCGGACAGGTCGGCACGGACCACAAGTGGCGAGAAGCGTTCCAGGAGCTCGACCTACCGCACGCCTACGCCGGTATCGCCAAGCACGCCCTTGAGATCCCCAAGCCCGCCCGCATCGGCGAGCTCGTCTCGCAAGCGTTCCGCGTCGCCACCAGCGGGCGACCCGGCCCGGTGATCGTGGGCTTGCCCGAAGACGTCCTGTACGGCGACGCCGGTGCGTCCGCACCGTTCCTCACAGACGTCCGGCTGCCCGCCATGCGCGCCGCCGACCGGGACGAGATTGCCGCCAAGCTCTCCAGCGCCGAGCGCCCTGCCATGATCGTTGGCCGAGAGGTCCTTGCCGAGTGCTGTACCGACTCCGCGGTCCGCCTTTCCGAAGCGACTGGCATACCCGTCTACACCGCCTTCCGGCGCTTCGACGCGTTCCCCAACGACCACCGCCACTACGCTGGCAACGTCTCGCTCGGCACGCCCCGGCACGCCGTCGCTGGCTTGTACGACGCGGACCTCGTCCTCGTCGTCGGCGACCGCTTCGACGAAATTACCGCCCACGGGTACGACCTCGACCTGTCCGGCGCCGACGTGATCCACGTCGCCAGCGACGCGTCCCTGCTCGGTAACTGGCGCTTCCCGTCGACTGGGATCGTCGCCTCGGCCCGAGAGTTCCTGGACGCTCTGGCGACCGCCTACGACCCCGTTGAGCCGGACGATGCGCGCATCGATTGGGCTCGCCACTGCCGGGCTACGTACGAACGTACGAGCGCCTACGAGAAGCCGTTCCCGGACGACGCCGGCGCCGTCAACCTCAGCGCCGCCATGGCGAGCCTCCGGCGGCACGCGCCGCCCGACACGGCCCTCGTCACCGACGCCGGTAACTTCTCGGCCTGGGTGCCCCGATACTTCCCGTTCGTCCAGTCCGGCACGCACTTCGGGCCGATCTCCGGCGCCATGGGGTACGCCGTGCCGGGTGCCGTCGGCATCGCCCTAGCGAACCCCGACCGCCGCGTCGTCGCCCTCGCCGGCGACGGAGGGTTCGCCATGACGATGAACGAGCTGGCCGTCGCCGGCGCACGCAAGTTGCCGATCATCTTCCTCGTGTTCGTCAACGAGATGTACGCAACCATCCGGATGCACCAGGAGAAGCACTTTCCCGGGCGACCCGTCGCCACCGACCTGCACAACCCCGATTTCGTCGCCATCGCCGAAGCGCACGGCATCAACGCCCGGCGCGCGACCAGCAACGCCCTCTTCGACGAGGCCATAGGCGCGGCGCTCACCGCGCGCGGCCCCGTGCTGATCGAAGTTCTGGAGGGAGAGGAGAAGTTGGCCGCTTGGCGCGCCGCAGTCGCGCTCGAAACCCGTGCGTGAGGCGCCGGCACCGCCGCGCCCCCGACGCACCCACGCCCCGACCCGAGAAGGAGCACGCGATGACCCACCGCACCCCCACGCCCCTCCGGCGCCACTGGATCCGCCCCCTGGCGGTCGCCCTGACGACTGCGCTGCTGGCTTTCGCGGCCGCGTTCGCGCAGGAAAGCCAGCCCCTCGACGAGATCTACGGCCCCGAACCCGAAGGCGCCCAGCAGGGCGGCGACGTCGTCGTTGGCATCGTCTACGAACCGCCCGCACTGGACCCCGTTCACCAGCAGGCTGACGCCACGACCGCCGTGACGGTCCTCATGTACCAGGGCCTCGCCTACACCGATTGGGATGGCACCATCCGCCCCATGTTGGCCACTTCGTGGAGCGCATCGGATGACGGCCTCACCTGGACGTTCAAGCTTCGCGAAGGCGTCACCTTCCACAATGGCGACGAGCTCACCGCTGCGGACGTTAAGTACAGCTACGACTACATCCGCAGCGAGGATTGTGGTTGTGCCGGGTCGGTCTACCTCAACGCCGTTGAGTCGATCGAGGTCGTGGACCCCTACACGGTCGCCTTCCACATGTCCAGCCGCAACAGCGCTATCCTCGCCGGCGTTGCCGACAAACTGACGGCCGTGTTCCCGGAGGGCTACTTCGACCAGGACGGCGCTCAGGCGCGTCTCAACCAGGCGAGCGTGGGCACCGGCCCGTTCATGCTCGAGGAGTTCCGACCGAACCAGTCCATCCGCCTGGTCCGTAACCCGAACTACTGGCAGCCCGGCGTGCCCTACCTGGACGCCATCACCTTCGTCAGCGTTCCCGACGGCAACTCGCTCCTCAATGGCCTCCGCACCGGCCAGGTCGATCTCGCTCAGCTCGCGCGTCCCCAGGACGTCGCCCAGATCGAAGGTGTGAACAGCCTCAGCCACCAGGAGCAGACCTCGTGGGTCCAGAAGTCCATCGACTTGCAGGCAGGTGCCGGTGCGACCGAGGACGTCGCCATCCGGCAGGCCATCTCGCTCGCCATCGACAAGCAGGAAATCCTCCAGGCCGCCGTGCAGGGTTACGGCCAGGTTATCGGCCTCGTTCCCGCCGGTATGCAGGAGCGTTGGGGCGCACGGCTTTCCGAGTTGCCGATGCAGGGCCCCGACCCCGAGCGCGCGCGGCAGATCCTCGCGGACGCCGGTTATCCCGACGGCGTCGACGTCCAGATCACGACCATCATCGGCTTCGACTGGATGACGCCCGCTGCCGAGACGCTCGTGTCGCAGCTGTCCGAGGCTGGCATCCGCGCGACCGTCCAACGCCAGGACCTCGGCGTGTGGATCGACAACTGGGGCTCCCGCTCGTTCGTCGAGGTGACCCTCAACGACTGGGGTACCGTGCCCGACCCGAGCCTCCTGTTCGACGCGCACTTCCAGGCGCGACCCGTCGGCAACGACTTCCGCAACTGGAACAATGCGGAGGCCACCGAGCTTCTCACACAGGCCAAGCAGGCGACCGACTACGACGAGCGGTATGCCCACTACGTGGAGGTGCAGAAGATGATGGCCGAGGACGCCATCACCGTCCCCCTCTTCAGCTCTTCGATCGTCGCCGTGCAACAGGACCGCGTCCAGAACTACGTGCAGCACCCGTCCGGCTGGTATTTCGGCCTCATCCGGACCTGGGTCGAGTAATCCGCCACGGCGTGGGGCCGACCTCGGCCGACCCCACGCCACCTCATTCTCATGACCAGTTTCCTTGCCCAACGGCTCCTCTCGATGCTTCTCACGGCCCTTCTCGTGAGCGTGCTCGTCGTACTCCTTGTCCACACCGTGCCCGGCGACATCGTCCAGCAGATGCTCGGGCAGCTCGGTGCCGGATCCGAAGAGGCACGTGCGACGCTCGAGGCGTACTTCGGCCTCGACCGGCCGGTCCACGTCCAGTACCTCGACTGGCTAGGTCAACTCCTGAACGGCTCGCTGGGCGAAAGCTGGAACCAGGGCACTCCCGTCCTCACGTTGGTCTTGCGCGCTTTCTGGGTCAGTGTTGAGCTAGCGGTCCTCTCCCTCGCCTTCGCCCTGGTCGTCGGATGCGTCCTCGGCATCGTCGCCGCCAACCTTCGCGACACCGTCGCCGACGTCGCGATTCAGGCGTTCAACGTGCTTGGCCTCTCCCTCCCCGCGTTCTGGGTCGGTGCGATGATGCTGGTCGTCGCTTCCAACGTCTTCTCCTGGGGACCGCCGTTCCGCTACGTGGGACCGCTTGACGACCTCGCGCTCAACGTACAGATCATGTTCCTGCCGACCCTCGCGCTTGGCCTCTTCAATGCGGCCGCCATCAGCCAGTTCGTTCGCGACCTGATCCTCGGCACGATTGGGCGAGACTTCGTGCGCACCGCCACCGCCAAGGGCGTGCCGCGTAGTGTCGTCTACGCCAAGCACGTATTCCGCAACATCCTCGTTCCGCTGACGTCCTTCACCGGTGTGATCTTCATCGGCATCCTCGGCGGCGTCGTCGCCATTGAGGCCGTATTTAACCTGCCCGGCATTGGGCGCCTCATTCTCTGGGCCCTCCAGACCCGCGACTACCCCGTCGTACAAGGCGGCATCTTCGTCCTGGCGATCGTCACGCTGCTCGTCAACCTGATCGTCGATATCCTATACGCCGTCTTCGACCCCAGGATCACATACGCGTGAGGAAGGAGCGTCGCCTGTGAACGTACGCACCGACCCCGGACTCGCGCGCGACGGGGTGCCGCGTCCCGACGCCGTCGCCCGCCTTGCCTCGGCGGCCCGTACGATCCGCAAGAACCGGGAACTTCTCCTCGGCACGATTCTCACCGGAATCCTCGTTGTGCTTCTTGCTGCACCCGGCGTGTGGACCCCCTACGGTCCCAACGAGATCGATGCGACCAAGGCCCTACAAGCGCCCAGCGCAGCGCACTTCATGGGTACGGACGAGCTCGGGCGCGACGTCGCCACCCGGGTCCTCTGGGGCAGCCGCGTCACGCTCGGCATGGTCGCTCTCGCGCTCGGCATCCCCGCCGTCCTCGGCATGATCCTCGGCCTTCTGGCCGGTTATTTCCGCGGCCCCACCGACGCCATCCTCAGCCGGGGAGTCGACGTGCTCCTCAGTTTCCCGTCCATGATTACCGCCGTGATCATCACCGGTATCCTAGGGCCCGGCATTCGCAACGGCGTGTTTGCCCTAGCGTTGGTCTACATCCCCATGTTCTTCCGCGTCGCCCGCGGCGCCACCATGGCAGAAGCCAATCAAACGTACGTCGAGGCCGCCCGTGCTCTCGGCGTCCGTAGCGCCTCGACCGTCTTCCGGCACGTCGCACGCAACATCGTCACTCCGATCGTGATTCAGTTCACCATTCTCTTTCCGGCGGCCATCCAGATCGCCGCAGCCCTCGGCTACCTCGGTCTCGGCGTCCAACCCCCCGTCTCCGAGTGGGGTGCCATCCTGAATCAGGGAAAGAACTACCTCTTCAACGCCCCCTGGATCTCCATCTTCCCGGGCATGGCCATCGTCTACAGCGCCGTCGCCCTCTCGACCCTCGGCCGAGGGCTCCGTGCCAGCCTCGATCCCGACGCCCGACGCTGACGCGCGGACCGTACCCTCTAGGAGACACCATGACCCAGATTCCTTCCGACCTGGCACTCCGCACCAGCGCGGAGCTGGAGCACGGCGAGGCGCCCATCGTCGCCCTCCTGCCCGTGGGCGCCACGGAGCAGCACGGACCCAACCTCGCCATCGGCACCGACACCCGCGCCGCCGAACGAATCGCGGGCCTCCTCGCCGAGCGGCTCGGCTCCCGCGCCGTGGCACTCCCGGCTCTCCCGTACGGCCTGTCCGAGCACCACATGGGCTTCCGAGGCACGCTGTCGATCGGTCCAGACGCCGTGCTCGCCGTCCTCCGCGACGTCGCCCGCAGTGCGCACCGGCAAGGCGTCCGCATGCTCATGTTCGTCAACGGCCATAATGGCAACACCGCGATCCTCAACGTCGCCGCGAACGCGATTCGGTACGAGGTCGGGATCGAGACGGCCTCGATGTTCTACTTCAAGCAGGCCGCAGACGTAATCCGCGAGGCTAGCCGAACCCCACGCTTCGGGCACGCCTGCGAGATCGAGACCAGCGTGATGCTGCACCTCGACGAAGCCTACGTTCGACGCGATGCTCTCGTCCCGGGCGACATGATCCCCCACGAGCGGCTCCACGCCGACAATACGGACCCGTTCTCCCTGTACGCTCCCGTCCCGTTCGACCGCCAGACCCGTAACGGCGCGTTTGGAGACGCGAGGTATGCCGACGAGGAGGTCGGTCGACGTATCGTCGATACCGCTCTCGACCGGACAGTTGCCTTCGTTGACACCTTTCTCGCGGAGATCGCGTGAGCAATCCCGCCCTCGGTCGGCCGCTCGGGAGGGTCCTCGTCACAGGCGCCTCCGGTTTCCTCGGGCGCGCCGTCCTGGACGCGCTCGTCGCGGATGGCTACGACGCGATCGGTGCCGACCGCGACGTGAGCCGCGGGCGGCCCGGTACCGAGCGTCTGGACCTGACCGTCCCCTACGAGGTGGACGCATTCCTCGACCGCGTCCGTCCCGAGTCGATCCTCCACTTCGCCGCTTTCGGCGCGGACGCTGCTGGACTCCTCGCCAGCGCCCAGGGCCACCCCCGCACCGCCGTCGCCGTCAACGTCGAAGGCTTCGCCGGCCTCCTGCAGGCCGCCGCACGCCACGGTGTCGGCCGCGTCGTCTGGAGCAGCAGTACCACCGTCTACGGTCCCCCGGCGATGTACGCACCCAAGGCGCGGGTGACGGAGGCCGACCCCCCGGCTCCGACCACCATCTACGGGGCCACCAAGATGATCGCCGAGCGATACACCATGCTCGTTTTGGAACGCGGCGACCTGTCGGTTACCGGCCTCCGCCTTCCCCTCGTCTACGGCCCCGGCCGCTGGTACGGCGGGGCGCAGGCTACGTGGATGGCGTTCGCGTCCGACGTGGCGCATGGACGAGCCGGTGCGTATGCCTTCTCGGCGGCAGAGGAGGACTGGATCTACATCGACGATGCCGTCGATGCCGTCCTCGCCGCCGGTCGCGCCGCCACCGACCTGGCGCCCGTCTACAACGTCGCTGGGACCACCACCAGTCCGTACGCTGCGGCTCGCGCCCTGATTCGCCGTCGGAACGCCGACGTGACCGTGACCGGCGAACCGCGCGAGCGCGCGATCGTCCTCGTGGATGGCGCTGCGTTTGCGGCGACCACCGGCTTTGCGCCCCGCGTCGACGTCGACGACGGCGTCGAACGCTTCACCCGTGCCGTCGAAACGGAGGCATCCCCGACATGAATGACCTCACGGCCCTCGGCGCCGTCGAGCAGGCCCGCTGCGTCCGCGACCGAGAGGTGTCGGTCCGCGAGCTCGTCGATGCTTGCATCGCCCGCGTCGAATGCCTGAACGACGCCGTCAACGCCGTTTGTACGACTACCTACGACGCCGCGCGGGCCGCGGCAGACCGGGCGCAGGCGGCGCTGGACGCCGGCGGCGACGTCGGCCCCCTCCACGGAGTGCCGTTCCTCGTTAAGGACCTACTCTCCACCGCGGGCGTGCGCACCACCTACGGCTCCCGCGTCTACGCCGACCTCGTGCCTGACGAGGACGACGTCGCCGTCGAGCGGCTCCTGAACGCCGGCGCCATCATGATCGGCAAGACCAAC
>JAVLCF010000082.1 GCA_031581195.1 Trueperaceae bacterium
GTCCGGGCCGGGGGCGGGGCGCCCGGCGGACGCCAGGTGCCCCGCGAGGTGGTGGACGGCGTGGAAGCGTGCGCCGCGCGACCAGGCGAGCGCCTTGCCCCAGGAGAGCCCCACGAGGAGCGCGCCGACGAGGCCGGGCCCGTACGTTGCGGCGACCGCGTCGACGTCGTCCAGGGTCGCGCCGGCCTCGCGCAGGGCGCGGCGCGCGACGTCGTCGACGACGCGGAGGTGTTCGCGGGAGGCGCGCTCGGGCACCACCCCCCCGAAGGGGGCGTGCACGGCGTCCTGCGAGGCGACGACGTTCGCGATCACCGCGCCCGTCGCGGCGTCCACGACCCCGACCCCGGTGTCGTCGCAGGAGGTGTCGATGCCCAGCACCACGCGCACGAGCGGGACGCTACCACGCCGCCGGCGCGCCGCTGCGCGCGGGTATCGTGCCGCGTGACGAAACGCCGCCGCCCTCCGCGCGCCGGACGCCGAGGACCCCGCCGGACGCCGCCCGCCCCGCCCCGCGCCGAGGCCGGCGGGCCCGAGGGGCCGTGGTCCGAACGCCCCTGGGACGTCCTCGACGTCGCCGGCGTGCGGGCCTCCTGGCGGGTCGGGATGCGGGGGCACCCCGACGTGCCCGACGGGCTGGACCTCCTCGCGACGCGGCTCGCGGAGCGCCGCGACGCGCCGCCGCCGGCGCGGCGTCTCGACGCCACCGGTTGGTTCGGCGTGCCGGCCCGGGCCGCCGGCGGGGGGCAGGTGCTGGAGCGCTCGGCGGCGGCGCTCGACGCCCTCCGGCGCGACGCGGACGCCGACCGCCCGGGGGCGCGCGCCGTGGCGGACGCCGCCCGGGCGGGCTTGGCGTGGGACGCGCCGCCCGGGGCGGCCGACGAGGTGTGGGTCGCGCCGCGTGCCGACCTCGGGACGCGGGCGGTGCACGCCGACCTGGCGGCCGCCGCACGCGCCCTCGCGCCGGCCGGCGTGGCGTGGGCGGTCCTCGACCGCGATCGCGGCGCGAAACGCTACGCGCGCGACGCCGGCCGCTGGTTCGGGGCGGTCGCGCGCGACGCGAAGCGGGGCCGGGCGGAGCTCGTGCGGTTGGCGGCGCCGCATCCGGAGGCGGCCGCCGAGGCGCTCGCGGCGTCGGTGGAGGGGCCCCGCCCGCACGACGGCCCGTGGGCCGCGATCGACGGCGCGCCGGGGGCCGTCGCCCTGCCGGGGACGTACGGCGCCGCGGCGCTCGACCCCGGCACGGCGCACCTGCTGGCGGTCCTACGCGCGGAGGCGGCGCCGTGGCGCGGCCTCCGCGTCCTCGACCTCGGGTGCGGGTGGGGGCCGTTGGCGCGCGAGGCGGCGTCGGGCGGCGCGGAGGTCGTCGCGACCGACGACGACCTCGCCGCCGTCCGCAGCGCCCGCCGCAACGCGCCGACCGTCGACGTGCGGCACGCCGACCTCGCGGCCGACCTCGCGGTGGACGCGCGCTTCGACGCCGTGCTCGTCAACCCGCCGTTCCACGTCGGTGCGGGGGTGCGCACGGCGGTCGGGCGGGCGTTCGTGCGGACCGCCGGCGCCCGGCTCGCGCCGGGCGGCACGGCCTGGGTCGTCGCGAACGCCGCGTTGCCCTATGAGGCGGAGGTCGCTGCGGTCGACGTCGACCTCGAGGTGCATCCGGCCGACGCGTTCAAGGTGCTGGTGGCGCGCCGTCGAAGCGCCCCGTGACGCGGGCGGCGGTCCCCACGTCGGGCGTCAACACCGTTCCCTCGGGCCCCGCGTAGTCGGCGAGGACGGCGTGCACGGCGGGGGCGGCCGCGTCGCTCGTCACGGCGGCGAGCGTCGGGCCCGCCCCGGAGAGGAACGCCGCGTACGCGCCGGCGTCGAGCGCCGCGTCGCGGGCGGCGTCGAGGCCGGGCACCAACGCCCGGCGTTGCGGTTCGTGGATCGCGTCGCGGCTCGCGACGCGCAACAGCTCGGGATCCTCGGTCCAGACCGCGACCGGCCAGAACGCCAAGCGGGCGGCGGTCCCGACCGCCTCGGCGCGCGTGACGACGGGGGACAGCACGTCGCGGGCGGCGTCGGTGGGGACCTCGAAGGCGGGCACGCCGAACGCGATCCGCCACGCCGCCGGCCAGGGGAGGGTCCGTCGCGTCCAGCCGCCGGCGTCCTCGGCGGCGAGGACCAGGCCGCCGTACACCGCCGGCGCGACGTTGTCCGGGTGGCCCTCCAGGTCCGCCGCCAACGCGAACACGCCGTCCCGGCCGAGCGCCCCGCCGTTCGCCTCGTCCCCGAGGAGGGCGCCGGCGACCAACGCCGCCGACGACGACCCCAGGCCGCGGGCGAGGGGGATGGCGTTGCGGATCGAGAGGTGGACGGGCGGCGCCGTCGCGCCGGCCCGCTCGAAGGCGCGCCGGAAGCCCCGGTGGATCAGGTCGTCGGGCCCCGGGTCCAACCGGCCGTCCTCGTCGACGAAGGCGTCGCGGTCCGCGGGCGTCGCGACGACGCGAAGGTGGACCCCGACCGCCAGGCCGAGGCAATCGAAGCCGGGACCGAGGTTCGCGCTGCTCGCGGGGACGACCGCCTCGAGGGGCACCCGCGAAGGCTAGCACGCCTCCGCGAGCGCTTCGCGGGTCGTCCCGAGCGCGTCGGCGACGTCCCCCGCGCGGAGGCCGGAGCCGTGGCGGGCGGCGGCCCGCTCGCCGGCGCGGGCGTGCACCAGCACCGCCGCCGCGACGCGCGCGAGGGCGTCGTCGTGGGGCGCGGCGAGCGCCGCCCCGATCGCGCCGGCCAGCACGTCGCCGGTCCCCCCGGCCGCCATGCCGGGGTGGCCGCCGGCCACCACCCGGACCCGCCCGTCGGGGCTCGCGAGGACCGCGCCGGCGCCCTTCAGGACGACGCCGGCGTTCCAGGTGGCGGCCAGGCGTCGCGCGGCGTCGATGGGGTCGCGCCGCACGGCGTCCGCCGACGCCTCCAGCAGCCGCGCCGCTTCGCCGTGGTGCGGCGTCAACCAACGCCCGGGCCCGCTGGCGACCGCGGCGTGCAGCGACGGGTCGAGGGCGGTCGCGTCGAGGACCGTGGGGGTCGCGTCGCGCTCGAGGACGGCGGCGAGCTCGGGGAGGCGTTCGGCGGCCAGGCCCGGCCCGATCACCTGCGCCGCGCGGTGGCGAGCTGCGACGTCGCTCCAGGCGCGCGCCAGACCCCCGGGGGCGGCGTCGACGACCGGCGTGATCGTCTCCGGCCAGCGGGCCGGGTGGGGGGCGTCGCTCAGGAGCGTCACGAGGCCCGCGCCGGCGCGGTGCGCGCCGCGGGCGGCGAGCTCGCCGGCACCGGCCCAGGCGGGCGACCCCGCGAGGATCAGGACGGTGCCCGCCGCGTACTTGTGCGCGTCGCGCGCCGCCGGCGGCCACGCGCGCGCGGCGTCGGCGTCGCCGGTCCGTTCGGGGTACGCCGCGGGGTCGGCGTCGTCGGGGAGGGCGCCGGCCGGCATGCCGATCGCGGCGACGGGGGCGGGCCCGAACGCGAAGCGGGCGGGCGCCAGGGCGGAGGCGGGGCAGGCCCAGGCCAGCTGGACGGTGCGGGTGGCGCGGACGTGCGGCCCGGGTGGGGTGGCGACGTCGGCGTCGATGCCGGTGGGGACGTCGACGGCGAGGACCGGGACGTCCGCGGCGTTCAGGTGGGCGACGACGTCGGCGAGGGGCCCGCGGAGCGGTCGGTCGAGCCCGCTTCCGAGGAGCGCGTCGACGACCTGGTCGGCGTCGGTCAGGTCGGCCGCGAGGCGGTCGGGGTCGAGGGGGGCGAGGGGGCCGCGGGCGGCCCACGCCGCCCGCGCGGCCTCCGCCGCGTCGCCGCGCGAGCGGTCCGGGTCGAGGGCCAGGACGCGGACGTCGAGTCCGGCGTCGGCGAGGTGGCGGGCGGCGACGTAGCCGTCCCCACCGTTGTTGCCGGGGCCGCAGGCGACGACGACGCGCCGCGGGTCGGTGGCGAGGACGGCGTCCGCGACGGCGCGGCCGGCGTTCGCCATCAGCGTCGCGGCGTCCACGCCCAGGCGGGGGGCGGCGGCGTCGGCGGCGCGGACGGCGGCGGCGGGCACGAGGCGCATGGGGCGATGCTACCGCCGGCCCGGGGCCCACCCGCGGACGTTCGTCCCTGGACGGGCGGGGCGCCGGCCGCCATCCTCGAGTCTCGGGGGCGTCTCTCGCGCCCTGGGGAAGGAGCCCGCATGACCCCGCTCCTCGTGACGTCGCACGCCCACCGTGCGCCGGCGGACGCGTCCGCCGTGCGCGCCTCCGACGAGGTCCGGACCCGCTACGCGCGCGACGCGGCGCGCTACGGCGCACCGATCGCCACCGCGCGCGCCCTGCGCGCCTACCGGCGCGTCCCGGTCGTGCCGGAGCGGTTGGCGGACCGCCATCCCGCCGCCCACCATCGCGGCCTCGCGCTCGCGCAGCTGTTGCGCGAGGTGGGGGTCGACGCCGCCCGCCTCGAGGCGATTCGGCGCGTGCGTCCCCGCTTCGTCGACGACCCGCAGGCCGCCTCCTGACGCGATCGGCGGCGCCGTCAGGCGCCGCCGATCGTCGTTCGTTCGGAGGGGGAGCGCCTCAGGCGTCGCCCGGGTCGCCCTCCAGGATCGCGTCGATGCGCGTCGCGGCGTCGTCGGGCAGCGCCAGGTCGGCGGCCCCGAGGTTCTCCTCGAGCTGTTCGACGCGGGTCGCGCCGGTGATGACCGACGCCACGCCCCCCTTGCGCAGCACCCACGCCAACGCCAACTGCGCGCGCGAGATGCCGAGGTCGCGCGCGACGTCCGCGAGCGCCAGGACGCGCTCGCGGTTCGCGTCGGTCAGGTAACGCTCCGCGAACCGGTCGTGCTGCGCGAGGCGGGCGTCTTCGGGGAGGCCCCCGTCGTACTTCCCGGTCAGCATCCCCATCGCCAACGGGCTCCAGGCGACGAGCCCCACCCCGAGCGCGTCGGTGGTCGGCAGCAGCTGCGTTTCGACCCGTTCGCGGTGCAGCATCGAGTACTGCGGTTGCTCGACGACCGGCGGCACCAGCCCCGCGGCGCGGGCGTAGGCGTGGGCTTCCGCGATGCGCGCGGGCGTCCACTCGCTGGTGCCCCAGTAGTGCGCCCGCCCGCTGCGGACGACGTCGCTGAACGCCTCGACGATCTCCTCGATCGGCGTTTCGGGGTCGTCGCGGTGCGCGAAGTACAGGTCGAGGTAGTCGAGCTCCATGCGCTCGAGCGTCCGGTCGATCGACTCGAGCACGTGCTTGCGCGACAGGCCGCGGTCGTTGACGTCGTCCGACATCGGCCAGAACACCTTGCTGGACAACACCAGCGTGTGGCGCTCGACGCCGATCTCGTGCAGCACGCCCGTCATGGTGCGTTCCCCCTCGCCGCGGGCGTAGATGTCGGCGTTGTCGAAGAAGTTGATGCCCCCCTCGAGGGCGCGTTCGACGATGGCGCGAATGCGGGCCCGGTCCTGCACGCTCTCCCCGTACGTGGTCCAGGCGCCGAGGCTGATCTGCGAGACCTTGAGGCCGCTGCGTCCGACGTTGCGGTAGATCATGTCCGTACCTCCGCGCGCAGCCTACCGGTTCGGCGTCGGTCCGGGTCGGGCGACGCCGTCGGCGTCGTGCGGCGCGGCGTCGCGCCCGTGCCGCGCGTGCCGTACCGCGCGGGCGATCGCCTGCGCGGTCGCGGTCTGGTGGCTGCGGCCGTCGGGGAGGGAGGTGTCGGGGTCGAGGTAGCCCTCCCCGCCGGTGTGGTCCATCGCGCCGAGGTCCTCGACCTGGACGATGCCCTCCGCCTTGCCGCGGTTCCACGTCGACCAGCTCGCGAACCACCAGCGGCCGGGGAAGAACCAGGTCGACAGGCGCGCGACGGCGTCGTTGCGTCCGCGGAGGTGCAGGACGCGCTCGACGCCCTCCAGCGTCCGCGGGCTGGCCAACACCCCCCCGAGCGAGACGACCTGGAGGGGGATCGAGAAGCGCGACGCCAGGACCGGCGCCGCACCGAGCGCCACCTGCCCCCCACCGCTGTAGCCCACCAGCACGACCGGTGCGCCGTCGGCGGGGTCGAAGCCGGCGCGGCGGAGGGCTCGCTCGATGAGGCGGGCGGACCCCTGGTCGTACATGGGGCCGTAGCGACGGTCGGTGGAGACGGCGACCTGCCAGCCGTTGCGGACGTTGATCGCGAACGCCACGAGGCCCGCGAGCCGGCGGCCGTCCCGCTTCCAGCGCAGCGCCCGCCGCCAGAACCACGCGAAGGCGCGTTGGCCGGTGAGCGCCCGGTTCGTGACGGAGTAGGGGAAGACCTCCAGCACCGCCGTGCCCGGGAGGTCGCGGCGGAGGCGCTGCAGGAACGCCCGCTCGAGGGGGGCGAAGGTCTGGTCCTCGACGACGTGGATGCCGGAGAGGAAGACCACCCACGCGTCGTGGGGGACGGGGTGGGGGGGCGGTGCGTCGGCGGGGTCGGACGCCGCGTCGGGTGGGGGTTCCTCGTCGAGGAGCGGTCCGGGGGCGCCGGGGTCGTCGCCGTTGCGTCCGAACCAGCCGGCCCACCAGCCGAGCGTCTCGAGGGGCGCCAGGAGGCCGCTGACGATCCACGTCGCCAACGCCGCCAGCAGCAGCGTCCAGGGGTCGGGGAGGAACGTCACGACCCCCCCACCTCGTCGCGGGCGCGGGCGGAGGCCGGGGTGCCCGCCACCGTCCGCCGCAGCCAGCGCGTGAGGCGCGCGACGGGGCGCCCGACGGTGCGGTGCAGGAGGAGCGTCACCAGCCACGCACCGGCGAGCGCGAGCAGCGTCTCCTGCAGCCCCAACGCGAAGGTGGCGCGGGCGGCGACGGCCACCCCGAGGTACGTCCAGATCGTCAGGAGCGCCCCGATGCCCGCCCCGAAGTAGGGGATGAAGCCGAGGACGGCGAACAGCTGCGGGGCGTGCGCCAGCCCGACGAGGCGGACGAGGGCGGCGGCGGGCACGTCGCGATCGAGGAGCGTCGTCGCGACGAGGGCGAGGGCGCCGATCCACACGAGGATCGAGAGGGTGTAGAGCACCGCGCCGACCGTGAGGCTGGCCGCGAAGCGCCAGGGGCGGACGCGGTTCGCGAACAGCGCGACGCTCTGCGCCAGGGCGGCGGAGAGGCCCGCGAGCAGGAAGATCCACGCCGCGAGCGCGAGCCCGCCGGGTGCCTCGAGGGCGAGGGGGTAGACGGCGGGGTCGAGGCGCAACGCGCCCAGGATCAACTCCGCGGCGGCCACCTCACGCGTCGCGGCGTCCATGGGGGGGATCCGATGGGGGGTCGGGTGCGGCGAACGACGGGGTCGGGGAGGGCGAGCCGTGATCGTGGCCGTGGCCGTGCGTATGCCCGTGCTCGAGCTCGCCCGGCTTCAGCGGGAGGCGTCCACCGCGGAACATCGCGGCGGCGATGAAGGTCGTGAGCGGGACGGCGAGGATGAGGCCGATCGAGCCGACCAGCGTGTGGACGACCTCCGCGGCGATCAGTTCGAGGTTCACCGCCCGCGCGAGCGGTAGTTCGCCCTGCCCGAGGAGGACGAGGAGGGGGAGCGCCGCCCCGGTGTAGGCCAGCACGAGGGTGTTGACGAGGGAGCCGATGTGGTCGCGGCCGACGTTCATGCCGCGCCGGTACAGACCGAGGGAACGCATGTCGGGGTCGGCGTGCGCGAGTTCGCGTACGACGGACGCCTGCACGATCGTGATGTCGGTGAGTGCGCCGAGCGCCCCGATCAGCAGGCCGGCCAGCATCAAACCGCGCAGGTTCACGTCGGGCAGGCTCGCGGCGATCATCGCGGCGTCCTCCGAGCCGTAGCCGGTGAGGTGCGCGAGGTCCGCGGCGGCCACGCCGAGCCCGAGCGTCGCGGCGGCGGCGAGGAACGTCCCGATCAGGGCGGCGGTGGTGGACCAGGAGACGCCGTGCACGAAGTAGATGGCGAGCACCAGGATGCCGCCCACCCCCGCCAGGGAGACGAGGACGGCGTTCGCGCCGCCGGTGATGGCGGGCACGACGAAACCGATGATCAACGCCAGGCTCGCGCCGGTCGCGACGAAGGCGCGGAGCCCCTTGAAGCCGGCCACGGCGATCGAGGCGAGCAGGAACGCCGCGACGAGGCCGGCGAGGGCGGGCCGTCGAACCCAGTCGGAGACGACGTAGCTTCGTTCCGCGTCGGGCGAGGGGGCGTAGTACACCTCCACCCGGTCGCCGACCTCGAAGGGGGGCAGGTCGTCCCCCCCGCCGAACGGTTCCGGACCGGGCAGGTTCGCTTCGATCACGCGGCCGTCGGGGAGTTCGACGACCGCTCGGTCGGCGCGCTCACCGGCGACGATGCGGCGGATCGTGCCCTCGACGTAGCCGATCTCCGCGCGCTCGGCCTGCGCGCCGTCCGCGAGCGGGGCGCCGGGGTCGCCCTGGGCCGCTGCGGGGGGCGCGAAGGCGACGAACAGCCACAGGGCCCACGCCGCCAGGATCGCGCGGCGGGGGAGGGGGCGCGGGCTCACGCCGGGTCGCCGTCGCGGCAGGTGGGGCACACGCCGTACAGGGTCAGGGCGTGGTCCTCGACGGTGTAGCCCCCCGGCAGCGTGACGCCCTCGAGGACCTGCACCGGACAGTCGGCGGCCAGCTCGAAGACGCCGGCGCACAGGCGGCAGCGGAAGTGATGGTGGTGGCCGCGCCCGGCGGGTTCGTAGCGGGTGGCGTCGTCGGGGAGGTGGACGGCGATGACGTCCCCCTCCCGCTCGAGGCGCGCGAGGTTGCGGTACACCGTCGCCATGCCGAGGTTGGGGCGCGCGCGTTTCGCGGCGTCGTGCACCTCGCGGGGCGTGAGGGGGCCGGCCGCCTCCTGGAGCGCGTCGAGGATGGCGCGGCGTTGGACGGTCGCGCGGGTCACGCGGGGTCCGTTCCCCCGTCCGGCCGGGCCAGCATCGGGCCCAACGCCCGACCGCCGAGCAGGTGGACGTGCAGGTGGTCGACCTCCTGGCCGGCGTCGCGGCCGGTGTTGACGATGAGGCGGTAGCCGTCGCCCGCGATCCCTTCGGCCTCCGCGATGCGGCGGGCGACGGTGAGGAGGCGCCCGAGCATCGCTTCGTGGCGCCCTTCGACGTCCGCGACGCCGGGGATCGCCTCGTTGGGAACGATCAACACGTGGACCGGCGCCTGCGGGGCGACGTCCCGGAAGGCGGTGACGTACTCGTCCTGGTGGAGGACGTCGGCGTCGATCTCGCCTCGAATGATGCGGGCAAAGATGCCGTCTTCGCTCATGGGGACAGTCTACGGGCCGTCGGGGGTGAGGTCGCGCATCGTGTACAGCGGGGTGAGCGCGACGCCGGCCTCCGCCAGGGCGTCGCGTCCGCCCGCTTCGCGATCGATGACGCACAGGGCGTGCTCGACGATCGCGCCGCGTTCGCGCAGGTCGCGCGTCGACGCCGCCACCTGCCCGCCGGAGGTGACGACGTCCTCGACGATGCACAGTCGCCGGCCGTCGACGGGTCCGCCCTCGGCGAGCTTGGCGGTGCCGTAGGTCTTGGCCTCCTTGCGGACGAAGAGCGTCGGGAGGCCGGTGCGTTGCGCGAGGATGACGGCGAGGGGAATGCCCCCGGTCTCGAGGCCGGCGAGCGCGTCGGTCCCGTCGGGCACGAGCGGGGCGAGGGCGTCCCCGATCGCGGCGAGGAGCGTGGGGTCGGCTTCGAAGAGGTACTTGTCGAAGTATTCGTGGCTGACCGCGCCGCTGCGCAGGGTGAAGGTGCCGGTGAGGTGCGAGGCGTCGTAGAGGGCGCGGGCGAGTGCGGTGCGGTCCATGGCGGCATCCTACCCGGCGGCCGGTCGCTGGCTTCGCGCCCAGTCTTCGTGCTACACTCTTCACTTGCCGTGCTTCGCACGGGCCGTCGGGCGTCCGCGCCGCGACCGGCCCCGCCCGAACGGGCGAGCGGCGCGGGAGACCACGCACGATGCCGGCGCGAGGGCGCCGTGACACGCGAAGGAGACGACGATGCCCAGGGTGTGCGCCGTGACCGGAAAGAAGACCCGTAGCACCACGACCTCGAAGCGGAAGGGGTCGCCGAAGAAGCGCGGTGGCGTCGGCCTGAAGCAGGTCGGCGTGCACAAGCGCCAGGTGAAGCCGAACCTTCAAAAGCGCACGATCTGGGTGGACGGCAAACCCCAGCGCGTGTGGTTGTCGGCGAAGGCGTTGCGGACGATGGACCCGTCGGTCTTCGTCAATCCCCACAAGTAACCGGACGCGCGCCAAGCGCGCACGAGACGGATCTTCGGCCCCGCTTCGGCGGGGCCGACGTCGTGGGGCGTGAGGCGTGGATCGCGGCGGGGCGACGGAGGGTGTTGACGTCGAGGGGGGAGGGGGGTACGCTCCCCGACATGAGAACGAATTCTCAACATCACTTCCGCCGGGCCCTCCGTTGGGGCGCCCTTCTGGTGGCGTCGGCGACCTTCGCGCTCGCCTCCGCCCAAACGACCGGTCGCATCGTCGTCTCGATCGAGCCGTACCGCGAGGTCACCGAGCGGTTGATCGGTGACGCCGCCGAGGTCGAGGTCCTCCTTCCCCCGGGCGCCAGCCCCCACGCCTACGACCCCAGCCCCCGCGACGCCGCCCGCTTGGCCGACGCCGACATGGTGGTCGTCAACGGCGTCCTGGACGACTTCACGCTCGAGCTCGTCGAGGCCGATCGTGGCGACACCGAGGTCGTCCACGTCCTCGACGCCCTCGGGATCGAGGCGGTCGGGCACGACCACGACCACGGCGACGAGCATGCGCACGAGGACGAGCACG
>JAVLCF010000083.1 GCA_031581195.1 Trueperaceae bacterium
CCCCCCGCCGCGGTACACCGCCGGCGCGATCAGCACCAGGCCCGCGACGCGGGCGGGGTCGGCGAGCGCCGCCTCCAGCGCGATCGGTCCGCCCGCGGAGTGCCCGACCAGCACCGCCCGCTCGAGGCCGGCGGCGTCCATCGCCGCCCTCACGTGCCGCACCTGCGCCTCCGGCGCGTACGGGTTCGCGCCGTCCCACGCCGTCACCCGCTCGCTGAACCCGAAGGCGGGGCGGTCGTACGCGACGGTGCGCACCTCCCCGGCGAGGGCGTCCTGGAGGGTGCGGAAACTCACGAGGTTCGATCCGAACCCGTGCACGAACACCACCCCGACGTCGCCGGGCTCGGGGGTGGGTCCGGCGATGCGGGCGTGCAGGTCCAGCCCCTCGACCGGGATCCACGTCGCCTCCGGCCCCGCCGCCTCGCGTGCGGGGACGGTGCCCTCGAGCGGCGGCACCGGCCACACGAGCGGGAGGAGCAGCAGGGCGGCGGCGAGCGCCGCGAGCGCGATCAGGGTGATGCGGATGCGGAACGGCACGCCGGCATTCCACCACGTTCGGGGGGGTCGCGCGGCCCTCCAGGCGGACCCGGCCGCGCAAAACGGTGCTAGCGTCACGCTCATGCGCCCGATCTCCACGTTTTCCCTCGTCGCCCGCGACCCCGCCACCGGCGATCTCGGCGTCGCGACCGCCAGCAAGTTCCTCGCCGTCGGGGCGGTCGTGCCGCACGCCGAAGCGGACGTCGCGGCGGTCGCGACGCAGTCGTACGCCAACGCGACGTTCGGACCGCGCACCCTCCAGGCGGTCCGGGCCGGCATGCCGCTCGCGCAGATTCACGCCGCGTTCGAAGCGACCGACCCCGAGCACGCCAGCCGCCAGTACGGGCTGGTGGACGCGACCGGCGACGCGCTGTCGTTCACGGGCGACGCCTGCCACCCGTGGGCGGGCGGCACGACCGGGGACGGCTTCGCCGCGCAGGGCAACCTGTTGACCGGCCCCGAGGTCATCGACGCGGTCGTGGAGACCTTCACGTCCACCGACGGCGACCTCCCGGCGCGCCTGATGGCGGCGCTCGCGGCGGGCGACCGGGCGGGCGGCGACGCCCGCGGCCGCCAGGGGGCGGCGCTGTACGTCGTGCGCAAGGGGGGCGGCTACGGCGGCATGAGCGACACGTGGGTCGACCTGCGCGTCGACGACGACCCCGCGCCGGTCGACCGCCTCGCGGAGCTGCTGCGCCTCCACCGGTTGTTCCTCGGCCCCCCGAACGAGGAGGACCTCCTCCCGCTCGTGGGGGACGTCGCCGCCCGCGCCCTCGCGGGCCTCCGCGCGGTCGGGCGCCTCGCGCCCGAGCACGGGGTGTGGGACGAGGACGCGGAGGCGGCGCTGCGCGATTTCGCCGGCGTCGAGAACGTCGAGGACCGCATGGTCGAGCCCGGCCGCATCGACCGGGTCGTGCTCGAGCACCTCGAGGCGGTCGCCGCCCGCTGACGCACGGCGGGCGGGGGACGGCCGGCGGGGGACGACGAGCGGGGACCGGCGGGCGGCTAGCGCCCCTCGAACGTCGGGGCGCGTTTCTCCAGGAACGCCGCGACGCCCTCGCGGGCGTCCTCGCTGCTCGCGGCGAGGGCGAACAGGTCCGCTTCGGTCTCGAGGCCCTGCGCGAGGGTGCCGTCGCGCCCCCGCACGACCGCCTCCTTCGCGAGACCGAGGGCGACGGGGGCGCCCCCCGCCGCCTGGCGCGCCAGCGCCACGGCGGCGGCGGTGGCGTCCGTCTCGACCCGCGCAACGAGGCCCATCGCGTGCGCCTCGTGGGCGGGGACGCGGCGGCCGGTGAGGATGAGGTCCAACGCCCGCGCTTCGCCGATCAACCGCGGGAGGCGCTGCGTCCCGCCGTACCCGGGGATGAGCCCCAAGCGCGTCTCGGGGAGGCCGAGGACGGCGTCCTCCGCCGCGACCCGCAGGTCGCAGGCGAGCGCCAGCTCGAGGCCGCCCCCCAACGCCGCCCCGTGCAGCGCCGCGACGGTGGGGATCGGCATCGCGGCGAGCGCGCTGACGACGTCCTGGCCGGCGAGGGCCGCTTCGCGGCCGGCGAACGGGTCGCTCAGGTCCGCGAACTCCGCGAGGTCGGCGCCGGCGCAGAACGCCGGCCCGTCGCCGCGCAGCACGAGGGCGCGGACGGTGACGTCGCTCTCGACGACCTGCAGCGCCGTGCCGATCTCGAGCAGCGTGCGGGCGGCGAGGGCGTTGCGCGCCTTGGGCCGGTCGAGGGTCACGACGGCGACGCCGTCGTCGACCTCGAGGCGGAGGGTCTCGAAGGTCGCCTCGTCCTCTCGTGGCTCGTCGTCGAGCCGCGCGTCGTCGCGAGGGTCGGGGGTGGGGGCGGGGGCGTCGCTCATGGGGGTCCTTTCACGCCGTCAGGCGTCGTCGTAGGCGTGGTAGCCCACGCCGCTCTTGCGGCCCAACCGGCCGGCGCGCACCTGCCGCCGGAGGCCGGCGGCGGGGCGGTACTTCGGGTCGCCGAACTCCTCGTGGAGCGTCTCCATGATCGCCAGGACGACGTCGGCGCCGACGGCGTCGATCAACGCCAGCGGCCCGATCGGCAGGTTCGCCCCGAGCGTCATGGCGGCGTCGATCGCCTCCGGCGTCGCGTGCCCCTCGTCGGCGAGGGCGGCCGCCTCGTTCAGGTAGGGGATCAACAGGCGGTTGACGAGGAAGCCGGGGCGGTCCTCGCACCGGACGGGGGTCTTGCCCAGTTGCGTCGCGAACGCCTCGAGCGCGTCGAGCGTCCCGTCGAGCGTGTGCGCGCCGCGCACGAGCTCGACGAGCGGGAGGGCCGACACGGGATGGAAGAAGTGCAGGCCGGCGAAGCGTTCCGCGGCGCCCGACGCGGCCCCGAGCGCCGTGATCGACAGGCTCGAGGTGTTGCTCGCCAGGAGCGCCCCCGCCGGCGCGGCGGGCCCCGCCTCGCGCCACAGGGCGGCCTTCAGGTCGGCGTCCTCCGTCGCCGCCTCGAGGACCACGTCCGCGTCCGCGAGGGCGGTGGGGACGGCGTCGCGCACCGCGAAGCGGGCGGCGGCGGCGTCCGCCTCCGCCGCCTCGAGGCGGCCCTTCGCGGCGGCCCGGTCGAGCGCCGCGGCGACGTGGCCGGCCGCGGCGTCGCGGGCCGCGGCGACCGGGTCGTACGCGACGACCGTGTGCCCCGCGGCGAGGGTGGCGGTGGCGATGCCGCGCCCCATCGTGCCGAGCCCCAGGACCGCGACGCGCAGCGGGGCGACCGGGTCGCTCACCCGGCGTCCCCGCCGGGGTGCGCGGCGAGCGCGTCGAGGGTCGTGCGGGTCATGGCGTCGACGCCCGCCTGGAGGACGGCGGGATCGACGAAGGCGTCGTCGCCGATCCGGTTGCTGGCGACCACCATGCAGCCGGTCCGCACGCCGCGCAGCCGCCCGATCAGGAACAGCGCGGCGGCCTCCATCTCGATCGCCAGCACGCCGCGCGCCGCGAGGGTGGGGACGTCGGCGGGCGTCGTGGCGTAGAAGGCGTCCTCGGTGCGGATCAGGCCGACGCGCGCCCCGCCGTGCGCGGCGGCGGCGTCGCGCAGCGCGACCGTCAGGTCGAGGTCGGCGACGCTCGGGGAGGTCGCGCCCCCGAGGTACTGCCGGGTCGTGCCGTCGCCCGCCTCCGCGGCGTGCGCCACGATCCGGTCGCCGGGCGTGACGTCGGGCGCGACGACGCCCGCCGTCCCCACCCGGACCAGCGTCCGCGCCCCGAGCTGCACGAGTTCCTCCGCGACGATCGCGAGGCTGGGGCAGCCCATCCCGGTCGTCTGGACGCTGACGGGCACCCCGCGGTAGGTGCCGGTGTAGCCCAGCAGGCCCCGGTACTCGGTCGTGAGGCGGGGCGCGTCGAGGAAGGTCTCCGCGATGTGGCGGGCGCGGCCCGGGTCGCCGGGCAGCAGCACGGACGGCGCGAGGTCGGCCGGGTCGGTGTGCACGTGGAGCGGCATGCACGAAGCGTAGCAAACGCCGTGCCGCGCGCCGCGAGCGGCGGGCGGGGGCGTGCTAGCCTCCCCGCCGTGGACCGTCCCCCGCGCACCGCGCGGAGGGGGAGAGGAGCGGCGCGTGAGCGACGAAACCCGCCCGAAACTCGAGTTGGAGCTCCCCGCGGAGACCGCGCGGGGGACGTACGCGAACCTCGCGGTCGTCAGTCACGGACGCGAGGAGGTCGTGCTGGACTTCGTCGCGGCGCTCCCGCACCACAAGCCGCAGGTCGTCTCCCGCGTCGTGCTGCCCCGCAGCCAAGCGGAGGCGCTCGCCAAGACCCTGCAACGCACCCTGGAACAGCGCGCGGCGGGCGCCGCCGCCCCGACGGCGCGCAGCGACGAGGACCCCAACTGAGGTCGCGCGCGGCTCGGCGTCGGCGAGGCGACCGGCGGGCCGGACCGCGCGCGGTTGAATGCCGCCATGCCGCTCGAAACCGTCACGGTCTTCTTCGACTACCTGTGCCCCTACGCCTGGCGGTTCTCCGAGGTCGCCGAGATCGTCCGCAAGGAGCTCGGCGTCCGCTTCGAGTGGGCGCACTTCAGCCTCTACCAGGCGAACCACGACGGGGACGACGGTTGGCAACTGTGGAACGATCCCGTGCGCGAGCGCAGCAACTCCGGCAGCCGGGGGTTGCTGCCGTTCCTCGCGTCGCTCGCCGCGAAACGCCAGGGCGACGCGGCGCACGACGTGTTCCGGCGCGAACTGTTGCGCTTGCGGCACGTCGAGCACCAGCCGTTCCACCACGCCACCGTCGTCCAGGCGGCGGAGCGCGCGGACCTGCACCCCTCGTCCTTCGAGCGCGACCTGGCCGACCCGGAGTTGCGTACGGCGTTGGCGCAGGAGCACCACGCCGCGGTGGACGCGCAGGTCGTCGCGACCCCCACCGTGGCGTTCGACGCGGGCCACGTCGCCTACGTCCGCCTGGGGGAGGTCCCGGCCGACGCGACGGAGGCCGTCGCGCTGTACCGGAGCGTGCGGGGCGTCCTGAGCGACCATCCGTACCTGGAGACCGTCCGCCGGATCCGTCCGCGCGGCAACTGAACGGACGCCCAGCGTGAACGCGCTGCTGTGGACCGCGATCGCGGCCCTCGTCGCGGTCGTCGCCGTCCGGCTGCCGCGCGCGGCGCTCCGCGCGGCGTTCACCGCCGCCCTCGCGCTCGCCGGCGTCCTGCTCGCGGTCGGGGGGCCCGACCGGGCGGCCGGCCCCTGGCTGCTGCTGCTCGCCGCGTCGGGTCTCCTTCTCCCCCAGGGGCGGCTGGCGCGCCTCGGACGCCGCGCGCCGGCGCCCGAGGGGCGCGCGACGGGCGCCGCCCGGCGCGCCCCCGGTGGGTCGGGGGCGCGCCGCACCGCCGCGGAACGCGCCCGCCGGTCGGAGGCCGCCGCCGCGTTCGGGGGGCGGGACCTGCCCGGCTACACGATCCTCGAGAAGGTCGGGGCGGGCGGCATGGCGACCGTGTACCGCGCGACGCGCGACGCGGACGGGCGCGAGGTGGCCCTGAAGATCCCGATGGAGGCGTACGCCGAGGACGAGGCGTTCCTCCGGCGCTTCCATCGCGAGGCGGAGATCGCGCAGCGGCTGGACCACCCGAACGTCGTCACGACGTTCGATCACGGCGCGGTCGCCACGCAGCACTACATGGCGATGGAGTTCGTCGAGGGGCGCAGCCTCGAGGCGCTCCTGGAGGCGGGCCCCCTGTCCGCGACGGCGTTCGCGGACGTCGCGAAACCGGTCGTGTCGGCGCTGCAGGCCATCCACGCCGCCGGGGTCGTGCACCGCGACGTCAAACCCAGCAACGTGCTGGTGGAGGGGGGCGAGCTGCGCGAGGGGCGGCCGCACGTGCCGCCCGGCGCGGTGCGCCTGATGGACTTCGGGATCGCCGGAACGACCCTCCTGTCGCGCCTCACGGTCACCGGGACGCGGGTCGGGACGCCGGTCTACATGTCGCCGGAACAGGCGCAGGGCGAGACGATGGACGCGCGCAGCGACGTCTACAGTCTAGGCCTCGTGTTCTACGAGATGCTGACCGGCGGCACCGCCTTCGAGGGCGCCTACGAGACCGTGGTGCACCAGCAGGTGCACCGCACGCCGCCCCCGCCGCGGCAACGCGTCGTGCACGTGCCCCCCGCCCTCGACGCGCTGGTGATGCGCATGATCGCCAAGGACCCCGGCGACCGCCCCGACCTGCGCGAGGTGCTCGCGGTGCTGCAGGACGAAGCGAATTGGGGGGCGGGCCTCGAGGTCGACGCGCCGTTCCGGCTGTGGACGGTCCTCGAGGTGCGCGAGGGGGTGGTGCGCACGTGGACGCCGGACGGGCGCGTCCTGGCCGGCGTCGCGGACGTCGGTCCGGACACGCTGTCGAGCGTCCCCCGCGACCTGGCGGTCGACGCCCACGGCCGGGCGTACCTGCTGCGGCACGAACGGCGGGCGGTGGGGGGCGGCGCGGCGGACCACGCCGTCGTCGTCCTCGACGAGGGCGGCGCGACGCAGGGGCTGCGCGTCCCGATCGGCGCGGACCCCGACGCGGTCGCGCGTCCCGACCGCGTCGCGGTGACCGCCGACGGGGAGGTCCGCGTCCTGGACGCCGCGGCGGCGCGGGTGGTGCGCTACGCGCCCGACGGCGCGCCGGCCGGCGCGTTCGCGCTGCAGGGGACGCCGCACGCCCCCGCGACGTTGCAGGCGACGGCGGACGGCGGGACGCTGCTGTTCGACCCCGGCCGGCGCGACGTGCAGCGCTACGCGGCGGACGGGCGCTTCGTGACGCGGTGGGCGTTCCGGGTGGAGGAGGGCGGCGACGAACGCCGCGAGCTCGACGGGGCGTACGAGGCGGAGGACGGCACCCTCTACGTCGGGGACGCCACCGCGGGCCGCATCCGCAGCGTCCGCGACGACGGTCGCTTGGGGCGGACCTACCGCTTCGAGCCGCGCCGCGGCGAATCCCGCGCCGGCGTCCTCGACCTCGCGGTCGACGGCGACGGTCGCTTGTACGCCGGCCGCCGCGGGGGGACGGTGGTGCGGCGCTTCGCGGCGGACGGGACGCTGGAGGCGACGCTCGACCTGCACGCGCCGCTCGTGCGTCTCGTCGGGGCGCGCCGCCCGACCTGAGCGCGGCGGGGCGTCAGAGCAGGCCGAGCCCCCGAACGATCGCTTGGAAGATCCCCAGGAAGAACCCCTGCAGCACGCCGATCACGCCGGTGTAGGACAACACCAGGAACACGACGAGGAAGCCGAGGATGCCGAACTGGCGGAGTTGCTCCACGAGCTGCCGGACGCTGCGGTTGCCCCACGCGAGCGCCGCCATGGCGCCGTCGAGCGGGAAGACGGGGAACAGGTTGATGACGGCGTGCAGGACCGCGTACGAGCTGGCGATCAGGAACGCGCGGTACAGGTCCGGCGAGCCGGCCGCCAACAGAATCGAGCCCACCAGGACGCTCACGAACCCCACGATCAGGTAGGCGAGCGGGCCGGCGTACCAGGCGAGCGCTTCGCTGCGGCCGCGACCGCGGTAGTTGCGGCTCTGGATCGGCACCATCTTCGGCCAGCCGAACCCCAGCACGAACAACAGGATCACGCCCAACGGCTCGAGCTGCTGTTGCGGTTCGAACGTCCCGAAGCCGGCGAGCTTCGGGCGGGCGTCCCCGAGCCGCGCGGCGACCCACGTTTGGAACACGTTGTGGAACATCAGCGCGAACACCATCACGATGGCGCTGATCACCAGGGTGGTGGTGTCGGTCAGGTTGTTGAGGATCACGTCGGGTCGGTCCGCCTTTCGTCACCGGGCGGAGGGCCGCCCGCGAACGCGTCGTCGTCGCTGCCGGGGTTCGGGTCGCCGTCCGGGGTGGCGTCCGCCACCCACCGTTCGGCGAGGGCCCGTTCCTCCTCGAAGGTGCGCACCTCCCGGCGGCGTCGCGCGGCGGCGACCGCGCCGAGGATGCGCCCCACCTCGGGGCCGGGCGCCACCCCCAACTCTAGCAGGTCGCGCCCCCGCAGCCGCCGGCGCCCTGCGAGGCTCTCGAACGTCCGCACGGCGGTCGCGAGGTCGCCCCCCACCGCCTCCAGGACCGCCCGCCCGGGGCGCCCCATCGCCTCCAGCGGCGCGTCGTCCGGGTCCGCCGCCCCCGACCGGATGCGCCGCACCGCGGCGGCGGCGTCCGCGCGGCGGGTGGGGACGTGGAACCGCGCGACGAACGCGCGGGCGTCCGCGTCGGGCTGGGCCGCCAGCAGCGTCACCAGGTACGCCGCGGCGGGCACGTCCCGTCCCTCGCTCCGCAACGCGTCGAGCGCCGCGACGGCGTCCGCGGGGTGCGGTAGGCCGTACAGCGCGGCAAGCGCCCCGAGGTCGGCCAGGACCCGAAGCGCGCGGGCGGGACGCTCCTCGCGCAGCGTCGCGAGGAGTTCCGCGCGGAGGCGGTCGGCGCTGACGGTCGCGCCCCGCCCCTCCGCCAACGCATCGCGGGCCTGCGCGTCGGCGTCCGCGGCGAACGCGAAGCCCAAGCGGCCCGCCAACCGCGCGCCGCGCACGATGCGGGTCGGGTCCTCCGTGAACGACAGCGGGTGCAGGGTCCGCAGCGTCCCGGTGCGCAGGTCGTCCGCGCCGCCGTACGGGTCCCACCAGACGTGGGGGCGGGGCGCCCACCGCATCGCCAGGGCGTTCAGGGTGAAGTCGCGCCGCGCCAGGTCGCGCCGCACGTCGCTCGGCTCGACGTCCGGCAGGGCGCCCGGGTGCGCGTAGCGCTCCTCGCGGGCGGTGGCGACGTCCACCTGCAGGCCGCTCGGCAGGGTCAGGGAGGCGGTGCCGAACGCCGCGTGGCGCGCGCGGCGGCCGCCCACCTCCGCCGCGAGCGCGTCGACGAGGTCGGCGGCGGACGCCCCCTCGACCAGCAGGTCGAGGTCCGCGAGGCGGCTCCCGAGCCACGCGTCGCGGACCGTGCCGCCCACCAGGTACAACGCCGCGCCGGTCGGGAGGGCGGCCTCGAGCGTCGCGAGCGCCGCCCCGGCGTGCGCTTCGGCGCGCGCCGCGACCCGGTCGGTGACGCGGACCGGTGGGCCGTCGTCCGTCGCGACGTCGGGCGGCGCGGCGTGGCGGGCGGCGAGCAGGTCGCTGCGCGTCACGATCCCGACGAGCGCGCCGTCCTCGACGACCGGGAGCCGTCCCACCCCGCGCTGCGCGACGCGCGCCTCGAGGTCGGCGAGCGGGTCGTCCGGCGCGGCGGTCACCGGGGGACGCCCCATGAAGCCCCGCACCTCGCTGCGGCCCAGGCCGTGCTCGAGGGCGCGATCGAGGTCGCGGCGGGAGAGGACCCCCACCAGCGTCCCGGCCTCGACGACGGGCAGGCCGCCGTGCCCGTAACGCAGCAGCTGGCGGCTGGCGTCGTGCACCGTCGTGGTCGGCGTCACGGTGCGGACCGGGGCGCTCATCACGTCCCGCGCGCGGCGGGCGGGGCGGGCGTGGCGGGCGAGGGCGGGCAGCAGCGCCGCGACGACGTCGGCGGGGGCGCGGTCCGACCGCCCGAACGCCGCCCCCGGGTGGCCGCCCCCGACGCCGACGTCGCGGAGGGCGGCGCCGACGTCGAAGGTGTCCCCCGCCGCGCGGGCGATGACGAGGGTGCGGTCCTCCATGCGGGGCACCAGCACCGCGGCGTCGGCGTGCCGGTCGCTCAGCAGCTCCCCGGCGACGCCGGCGACGTCGGGCAGGTACGTCGGCCAGTCGAGGGGCGCGACGACCACCGGGCGGCCCGCGACGTCGCGGACCTCCGCGACGTCGTGCGCCGCGCGGCGGAAGGCGGTCCGCGCGTCGCCGCGGTCGCTCGGCTGGCCGTACCGCCGCACGAGGTCGAGGGTGCCGCCCGCCCGGTGCAGCCACGCGGCGGCGTCGTGGTCCTCGGGGGTGGTGAGGTCGAACGCGAAGTCGCCGGTGTCCTGGTGCAGCCCGAGCAGCGCCAAGCTCGCCAGGTCGGGTGGCAGCGCGTCGCCGCGCCGCCGGAGTTCGCGGATCAACAGGGTCACCGTCGCGCCGACCGGCTCCACCAGCCCCCGGCCGGCGGGCAGCGCCCCGCCGCCGGTGGGGGGCGGGTGGTGGTCGTACACCACCAGCGGCGCGTCGTCCACGCGCGCCGCGAGGGCGCCCAGGCGGGTGCGGTCGGCGGTGTCGACGACCACGAGTTCGTCGAGGTCCGCGGCGAGCGCCACGTCGGTGGGGACGGGATCGAGTCGGTCGCGGTAGA
>JAVLCF010000084.1 GCA_031581195.1 Trueperaceae bacterium
GGGTGGGTCACGGTGCGGTCCATGCCGGGATGCTACCGCCGATGCGCACGCAGGGCGCCCCCCCGCTTCGGTAGGGTAGGGCCACCCCCGCGCCCGTCGGTCGCCGCGCCGGCACCGACCGGAAAGGAGCCGCCATGCCCAGGCCCGTCACGCTCTTCACCGGCCAGTGGGCCGACCTGCCCCTCGCGACGCTCGCACCCCTCGCGCGCGACATGGGGTACGACGGTCTCGAACTGGCCTGCTGGGGCGACCACGTCGACGTTCGGCGCGCCGCGTCCGACCCGGCGTACGTTCGCGAACGCCTGGATCTGCTCGAGGCGCACGGCTTGAGCCTCCACGCGATCGGCAACCACCTGGTCGGCCAGGCGGTGTGCGACCCCGTCGACGACCGCCACCGCGCCATCCTTCCCGAGCGCGTCTGGGGGGACGGCGACCCGGAAGGCGTCCGGCGCCGCGCCGCGGAGGAGCTGCAGGTGACGGCCGAGGCGGCGCAGGCGCTCGGCGCGAGCGTCGTGACGGGGTTCAGCGGCAGTTCGATCTGGGCCGGCCTGTACCCCTTCCCGCCCACCGACGCGGCGTACGTGCGGCGCGGCTTCGAGGACTTCGCGGCCCGCTTCGAACCGATCCTGCAGGCGTTCGACGCCGCGCACGTGACGTTCGCGCTGGAGGTCCACCCGACCGAGATCGCCTTCGACGGCGCGACCGCCGCGCGCGCCCTCGCGGCGGTGGATCACCACCCGCGCTTCGCGTTCAACTACGACCCGTCGCACCTCGCCTACCAGGGGGTGGACTACGTGCGCTTCGTGCACGATTTCGGGGCCCGCATCGCGCACGTCCACGTCAAGGACGTCGCGTGGGGGCGGGGCGACGGCACGGTCGGGACGTTCGGGGGCCACACGGCGTTCGGGGACCCACGCCGCGCGTGGGACTTCCGCAGCGTGGGGCGCGGCGACGTCGATTTCGACGCGATCCTCGCCGCGCTGCAGGACGTCGACTACGACGGTCCCCTGTCGGTGGAGTGGGAGGACGCCCGCATGGACCGCGTGCACGGCGCGCGGGAGGCGGCGGCGTTCGTGCGGGCGCTCGATTACCCGCCGGCCGGCGCGGCGTTCGACGCGGCGTTCGGGAGCGACGCGTGATCCGGGAGCCCGCCGTGCCCCTGCGCCTCGGGATGGTGGGGGGCGGCACCGGCGCGTTCATCGGCGCGGTCCACCGCACCGCCGCCCGCCTCGACGGCGCGTTCACGTTGACCGCCGGCGCGCTGGCGTCCACGCCGGAGCGGGCGCGGGCGTCGGCGGCGGCGATCGGGCTGCCGCGCAGTTACGACGACTGGCGCGCGATGGTCGCGGGCGAGGCGGCGCGTCCGCCCGAGGAACGCATCGAAGCGGTCGCGATCGTGACCCCCAACCACCTCCACCACCCGGTCGCGAAGGCGTTCCTGGAGGCCGGCATCCACGTCGTGACGGACAAACCGATGACGACGACGTCGGCCGAAGCGGACGAACTGGTCGCCCTCGCCGACGCCCGCGGGTTGGTGCTGGCGGTGACGTACACGTACGCCGGCTACCCGATGGTGCGTCAGGCCCGCGCGATGGTGGCGGCGGGGGACGTCGGCACGGTCCGGAAGGTGGTCGTGACGTACCAGCAGGGGTGGTTGGCGACGAACGTCGAGGCGACCGGCCTCAAGCAGGCGGTGTGGCGCGCCGACCCCGCGAAGGCCGGCATCGCCGGCGCGATGGGCGACATCGGCAGCCACGCGGAGAACCTCGTGGCGACGGTCACCGGCCTCGAGGTGGAGGCGCTCTGCGCCGACCTCACGACGTTCGTGCCGGGGCGCGCCCTCGACGACGACGCGTCGTTGCTGCTGCGCTTCCGGGGGGGCGCGCGCGGCGCGATGGTCGCCTCGCAGGTCGCGGTCGGGCGGGAGAACGACCTGCGCCTCGACGTGTTCGGGAGCGACGGGGCGCTCACCTGGCGGCAGGAGGCCCCCAACGCGTTGACGTACGCTCCGCTGAACGGTCCGGCGCGCACCCTGACGCGGGGCGGGCCGGGCCTGCACCCCGCGGCGGAGGCCGCCGCCCGCGTCCCGGGCGGGCATCCCGAGGGTTTCCTGGAGGCGTTCGCGAACGTCTACGGTGACGTCGCCGCCGCGATCCGCGCCGCGCAGGGGCACGACGTGCCGCCCGGCGACCCGCCGACCGGACGGGAGGGCGCGCGCGGCATGCGCTTCGTCGAAACGACGATCGCGAGCGCGGGCAGCGACGCGAAGTGGACGCCGGTCCCGGACGCGCCGACGTGAGCGACGCCGCGCCGCCCGGGGCCGCCGGGGACCTGACGATTCGCGAGCTCGCGACGGCGGAGGCGGCGCGCGCCGCCGAGGCGCTGCAGCAGCGGGTGTGGGGGTTCGAACCGATCGAGGTCGTCCCGCAGCACGTCCTGTTGACCGCGCAACGGCACGGGGGGCTGCTGTTGGGCGCGTGGCGGGGGCCGCGCCTGCTGGGCGTCTCGTTCGGCTTCCTGGGCCGCGACGGGGACGTCCCCGCCCTGTGTTCGCACCTGCTCGGGACCGACCCCGACGCTCGCGGCCTGGGGGTGGGCGTGGCGCTCAAGTGGGCGCAACGCGAGGGGGCGCTCGCGCGCGGCGTGACGCGCATCGTGTGGACGTTCGACCCGCTGGAGCACGGCAACGCCCGCCTGAACACGAGCGTGCTCGGGGGGACGTCGAACCGGTACGTCGAGAACCTGTACGGCGACCTGCGCGACGAACTGAACGCCGGCCTCCCCAGCGACCGGCTGGAGGTCGTGTGGGACCTGGAGGCCCCCCGGGTCGCGGCCCGTGCCGCGGCGCACGCCGAGGGGCGGCGCGCGGGCCCACCGGCCGCGCGCGGCGTGCGCCTCGACCCGGAGGCGCCGTGGGGCGACGTGGCCGACCCCGAAGGCGCGTCGCGCGTGCGGCTCGGAGCGCCGCGCGACGTGCAGGGCCTGCGCACGTCGGACCCGGAGGCGGCGGCGGCGTGGCGAGGGCACCTGCGCCGCGCGCTGCCGCCCCTGTTCGAGGCGGGGTACGTGCTCGACGGGGCCGGGTTCGCCCCCGCGGACGGCGCGGCCGAACTGTGGCTGGCGCGCGCCGGGATCTGACGAGGGGCGTTCACCGAGGACGGTCGACGCGCCGCGGCGGGCGGCGCGTCGCCTGCACCGCATCACCGCGGTCTGAACCGGCGCGGGGGCGGAGCCGCGTCGGCTCCGCCCCCGCGGGCGGTCAGGGGCGCGCCGACGCGTTCAGCCGCACTTGCTGTAGCCGCAGCTTTCGCACTTCTGGCAGCCCTCCTCGAAGCGTAGCGGGGCGCCGCAGTCGGGGCACGCCTGGCCGCGCTGCAGGACGTTCTCGACGCCGGCCGTCTCCAGCGCGACGGCGATCAGGTCGGCCTTGCTGGCGACCATGCGGCCCTGGTAGCTGCCGTACATGCCGCCGTTGATGCCGCGCAGGGTCTTGACGAGCGCTTCGGCGGGTACGCCGTACTGCAGGGCGATGGACACGACCCGGCCGAGCGCTTCGCTGTCGGCGTTCGCTTCGTCGCCGGCCTTCCCGGAGAGGATGAACACCTCGCTGGGGAGGCCGTCCTGCTTGTTGACGGTGACGTAGAACCCGCGCGACTCGCCGGTGGGCAGCATCAGTTTCGCGGTGTCGGTGAAGCCCTCGAGGCGGCCGGGACGCTCGAAGAGCGGCTCGCCGGGCAACGTCCCGCCGTGCGCCGCGACGCCGGTGGGGGCGGGGCGGGTGCGGGGGGCGGTGGCGACCGCGGCGGCCGGCGCCTGCGGGGCGGCCGGCGCCTGCGGGACGGGGGTCGGCGTCGCGCCCGGCGCCTCGCCGTGCGCGCCGTCGCCCGCGTCGCTCCGCGCGTCGTCCTGCGCGTCGTCGCTCTTCTTGGTGGAGAGCACCTGGAACTGGCGGCTGCCGTCGCGGTAGACGGTGATGCCCTTGCAGCCCTCGTCGAAGGCGAGCGCGTAGGCGTCGAAGACGTCGTCGACGTCGGCGGCGTTGGGCAGGTTGATGGTCTTGGAGATCGAGTTCGCGGCCTGCGCGCCGCCGTCGAAGGCGCGTTGGACGACGCCCTGCATCTTGACGTGGTCTTCGGGGCGGATGTCGTGGGCGCACGTCAGGACCGCCTGGACCTCGGCGGGGACGAAATCGAGCCCCTGCACGGAGCCGTGGGCGTCCTGGACCTTCTCGACGACCTTGTCCCAGTCCCATCCGCCGTCCTTCATGAAGTCCGGGTGCGGGGGGTGCTCGTTCAGCAGCTCCTCGAACAGCGGGTGGATCAGGGCGGCGTAGCCGTCGCCGATCTTGCGGTAGATGAAGGGCGCGAACACCGGTTCGACGCCGCTACTGACCCCCATGAGCATGCTCGTCGTGCCGGTCGGGGCGACGGTGAGGACGGCGACGTTGCGGCGCGGCTCGATGCCGGTGGCGTCGGCGAGGCCGGGGAAGGTGCCGCGTTCCTCGCCGAGCGCGCGGCTGGCGTCGACCGCCGCGTCGTGCAGCATCGAGATCATCGTGTGGACGGCGCGACGCCCCTCCTCGGAGTCGTAGGCGTAGCCCATCTTGATGAGCGCGTCGGCGAGGCCCATGACGCCGAGCCCCAAGCGCCGGAGCTTCATGCTCATGTCGCGGTTGTCGTCGAGGGCGAAGCGGTTGACGTCGAGCACGTCGTCGAGGAAGCGGACGGTGGTGGCGACGTCCTCGCGGAACGCGCGGCCGTCGAAGCCGTCGATCCCGACGCCGGACGTCGCGACGTACGCCGCGAGGTTCATCGCGCCGAGGTCGCACGGTTCCCCGGGGTACAGCGGGATTTCGCCGCACGGGTTCGTGCTCTTGATGTCGCCGTAGGCGGCCCGCATGGGGTTGTGGGCGTTGATGCGGTCGACGAAGATCAGGCCCGGCTCGCCGGTGGACCAGGCGTGCTCGGCGATCTCCTGGAGGACGCCGCGCCCCTCGGTACGGGCGCTCTTCATGAAGGCGTCGTCGACGAGGACGCTGATGTTGAAGGTGCTGATGTCGCCCTCGGCCTCCTCGCGGTCGAGGTCCTTCGCGGTCACGAAGTCGCGGACGTCGGGGTGGGTGATCGACAGCGTGCCCATCCCCGCGCCGCGGCGCGTGCCGCCCTGACGGATGGCGCGCAACGTCGGCGCGAAGGTGTAGCGCAGCGTCGCGACGGGGCCCGCGTGCGCCGCGCCGCCGAGCCCGCCCCACGTCGCGAAGTTGTCGAACACCTCGACGGCGAAGCTGGACGGGCCGCTGCTCGTGCCGCCGGAGCCGTTCACGGGGGTGCCCTCCGCGCGCAGGTCGGAGAGGTCGACGACGAGGTCGCGTCCGTGCAGGACCGCCATCGCGGTCTCGCCGGCGGCGGCCCAGATGTCGTCGACGCTGTCGCCCACGACGCGGACGTCGACGCCGTCCGGCAACGCGTCCTTCTCGACGATCCGGGCGGTGCGGTACCCCTTCGTGACGTACGAGCCGTGCACCAGGTCGAGGAACGTCCCGCTCGCGACCTTGTCGTGGTCGGGGTGGCTGCGGTCGATCGTCAGGTAGATCGTCCCGGGCGTGCCGTGCCAGGCGGACTTCGGGGGGAGCGGGTCGAGGTTGACGCCGTTCCCGCCCCCGACCTTGGTGACGAGCGCCAGCTTGGTGGCGAGGTGCAGCACCCACGCGTCGCTGCCCTCCTCCTCCGGCCGGCCGTCCTGCACGAAGCAGTTCAGGACGTTGCCGTGCTGCGTCGCCGCGCCCGCCAGCACCCGTCCGCCGGGGCAGAAGCGCTTGTCCGCCATCAGGTCGTAGAAGCGCTCCGCCCAGCCTTCGCGTGCGTCGCCTTCGGGCGTCGCCACCCAATCGGCGACGCGACGGAACATCGCGCCGAGGTCGGTGTCGCCCGGCTGGAAGTACTGGCGTTCGGCGATCGTGACCGCGTGCGGATCGAAGGCGGCGAGGCGGGGGTCGGGGGCGTCGTGAGGCACGGGATTCCTCCGTTCCTGGCGCGGCGCGTCGGCCGGCCGGGTGCGTGGGGTCCGCGCGGCCGGAGGGGCGGGCGGACGGCGGCGTGGGGGTGCGGTCGCGGCGGGACCCGGCGACCGAGTGCGTCTGCCCCGTAAGGTACCAGAGCGCAGGGACCCGGGGACGCGAATTCCTCCACATTTGCCTACTACATCTTGTAGGCGCGCCGCACGCCGTCACCATTGATGGCGTGCGCGTCCTGCACGCGAGGGACGCCGCCCGCCCCCGCCGCCGCGCCCCCCTCGGACCCCGTGCTAGGTTCCCGGTGGGCACCTCACGTGGAGAGGGTCCCGGGGCCCGCCGACCCACCGGCGGGCCGTTCTTCTTGGTTCGCTTCGTCGTGGTTCGCTGCGCCGTGGCTCGCAGCGTCGTGGCGGCCTGCGTCCCCACCGGCGCCGCTAGTGCCGGAAGTGCCGCACCCCGGTCAGGACCATCGCCACGCCGCGCGCCTCCGCCGCCGCGACGACGGCGTCGTCGTTCACCGACCCGCCCGGCTGCACCACCGCCGTCGCCCCCGAGGCCAGCGCCGCCTCGAGGCCGTCGGGGAACGGGAAGAAGGCGTCGGACGCGACCGCACCCCCCTCCGCCCGGCCGTCGGCCTTGCGCACCGCCAGCCGGGCGGCGTCGACGCGGTTCTGCTGGCCCGCCCCAATCCCGAGCGCCACCCCGTCCCGCGCGAGCACGATCGCGTTCGATCCCGTCGCCGCGACCACCCGCCACGCGAAGCGCAGGTCCCGCCACTCGGCGTCGGTGGGGGCGCGCGAGGTCGCGACCGTCCCCGCGGCGAGGTCCTCGTCGACCGGGTCGGGCGTCTGGACCAGCAGGCCGCCGTCGAGGCTGCGCACCTCGAGGGGACGGGGGCCGGGCGGCGGCACCTCGAGGACGCGCATCGCTTTGCGTTTCGACGCGAGGTGCTCGAGGGCGTCGGGCGCGTAGCTCGGCGCGACGAGCACGTCGGCCTTCGGGCCGGCCAGGATCCGCTCCGCCGTGGCGTGGTCGACCTCTCGGTTGAACGCCACCACCCCCCCGAAGGCGGACACGGGGTCGGCGTCGAGCGCGGCGGCGTAGGCGTCCGCGAGCGCGTCGCGCTCCGCCACGCCGCACGGGTCGGCGTGCTTCACGACGACCGCTGCGGGTGCGTCGAAGGCGTACGCCAACCGCCACGCCGCCTCCCCGTCGAGCAGGTTCAGGTACGACGGGGCGCGCCCCTTGTGGCGCGTCGCGGCGTCCCACGCGCCGGGCCGGCCGATCGTGCGGTAGCGCGCAGCGAGCTGGTGCGGGTTCTCCCCGTAGCGCAGGACCTCCGCCCGCTCCAGCGCCAGGTGAAGCGTCGGGGGCAGCGCCGCGTCGACGTTGCTCGCCGCCCCCTCGCTCGCGTCCACGTCGCGGGTCTCGGCGGCATCGAACCACGCCACGATCGCCGCGTCGTACGCCGCGACGTGCGCGAACGCGGCGCGCGCCAAGCGCCGCCGCATCGCCGCACGCGGGCCGCCGTCCGCGATCGCCACCAGCACGTCGTCGTACGCCTCCGGGTCGACGACGACGGTGACGCGCTCGTGCGTCTTCGCCGCCGCCCGCAGGAGCGCCGGCCCACCGATGTCGACGAACTCCAGCACGCGTTGCTCGCTCGCGCCCTCCCGCGCCGCGGCCTCCCGGAAGGGGTACAGGTTGACGACGACGAGGTCGAACGGCTCGACGTCGTGCGCCGCCAACGCGCCGGACGCGACGTCGGCGCTGCGCGCCAGGACCCCGCCGTGGATGCGAGGGTGCAGCGTCTTTACGCGCCCGTCGAGGATCTCGGGGTGGCCGGTGACGTCCGCGACGTCGCGCACCTCGACGCCCGCCTCGCGCAGGGTGCGTGCGGTGCCGCCACTCGCCACGATCTCGAGGCCGGCCTCCGCCAGGCCTCGCGCGAACGGCGCCAGGCCGCGCTTGTCGGAGACGCTGATCAACGCTCGTTTCATGCCGGAAGGCTACCCCACCCCCCCGGCCGGCCCCACGAACGAGGACCGGGCGCGACCCGAAGGTCGCGCCCGGTCGCGCGCCCGCCGGTCGGGCCTCAGTCGCTCGTGGGGGCGTCCGGGTCGGTGCCGTCGAGCAGGTCGGTGGGGGTGGGGATCGCCTCGCTCGGAGAGACGGTCGGCGTCGGCACGCCGGTGTCGACGAGGACCTCGACGTCGATCGTTTCGCGCAAGCCATCCAACCACTCGCGCTGCAACGCCTGACGTTCCTCCGCCAGGACGCGCGCTTCGGCGTCGGAGCGCACCTCGTCGAGCGGACGGACGCGCTCCTCGACGCGCTCGGCCACGAGGACGACGTACGTCTCGGTCGGCGCGTCGGTCGGCGAGGCGTCGGACGGCGAGGCGTCGCTCGGCGACGCGAGCGCGGTCGGTTCGAGCACCAGCACGTCGGACAGTTCGCGCGCATCCCCGTCCAGCGGCGTGTACGCGTCGGTATCGAACAACGAGACGTCCAGCGCCGTCTCCAGCGTCCCGCGCTGCACGACGCCGACGTCCTCGTACGTCCCGTTCGTCGCGTCGGCGGCCGCCTCGACGTCGTCGCCCGCGAGGACCGCGTCACGGAACGCGCGCGCGTCCGCCTCGACCTCGAAGTCGACCCGCTCGACGTCGGCGCTGGCGGGCACCGTGTAGCGGTCGAGGTTGTCCTCGTAGTACGCCCGGATCTCCTCGTCGTCGGCGTCGGCGTCGCGCGAGACGTAGTCGAGCGCCGCCTGCGCGATCTGGTCGCGGGACCCGACGAACGTCGGCTCGAGATCGTCGGCACCCTGCACCGCGAGCGCGCCGTCGACGAGCTGCTCGAGGATCGTCGGGCGGAAGAAGTCGAAGATCAACGTCGCCGTCTGCGGCCCGAGCGACTGCCGGATCTGCGGGTTCGTGTACGTCGCACGCACGAGGTCGGACGTGAGGATCTCGCGATCCCCGACGCGCGCCGCGACGGGGTCGTCGACCGGCAGGTCGCTGCCCTCGACCGCTTCGACCTCCGCCTCGGCGACGAGGCGCTCGATCTCCGCTTCGACGACGGCGTTGCGCTTCGCGGCGAGCGCGTCCGCCTCGACCTGATCGCGGACCTCGTCCAGCGGCCGCGTTTCGGCCGGCACGATGCGTTCGACGTCGACGAGGTACACCCCGCCGGCCGCCTGGATGGGGGGCGTCACGCCCGGCGTCGTCCGCGCGAACACCGCGTCGGCGACCTGGGACGGGAACGCCGGACGGCCGACCGGCTGCGGCGTGTCGCCACCCACGGCGCCGCCCTGCTCGGCGCGCTCGAGCGACACCTCGCGGGCGACGTCGGCAAACGCCTCGCCGGCCTGCACGCGGGCGCGGACGTCCTCGGCGACGTCGACGTCGCTCACCACGATCTGGCGGGCGACGACGGTCGGTTCGGTCTGGTAGGCGCCCTCGTTGGCCTCGTAGTACGCCTCCGCCTCGCCCGGCTCGAGCGCGACGTCGGCGACGAGTTCGTTGCGGTACGCCGCGACCTGCAGTTGCTCGCGGACGTAGTCGCGGAACGTCGCGTCGGTGTAGCCCGCCCCACCGATCAGCCGCAGGTACGCCTCGTCGTTGGCGGAGCCGTCGACGCCGTTGCGCTCGCGGAACGCTTCGACCTCGGCGCGCACCTGGCCGACCCCGATCCGCTGCGAGGCGGCCGCCTGCCGGAGGACCTCCTGCTCGACGACGGTGGCGACGAGGAGGCGCTCGAGGTCGGTGGCGACCGGCCCCTCGCGCACCGCGTCGAACACGGTCGACGACGAGCGGACCTGCGCGACGTCGAGTTCGGTCAGGGTCTCCCCGTCGACGCGGAGCGCCGGGACGCTCGTGTCGGTCTGGCCTCCGATCGCGCCGAGCGTGGGGGTGAAGGTGATGACCATCCCGACCAGAAGGCCGATCGAGACGATCCACAGAATGATCGTGTTGGTGCGGCGGCTCAGCCTCATTACCTTGACGTCCTCCCGATGCCGGTGCTAGGTTCTCGTTTCGGTCGCGCGCCCGTAGCTCAGCCGGATAGAGCGTTCGCCTCCGGAGCGAAAGGTCACAGGTTCGAATCCTGTCGGGCGCACCACCCTCGTCGCACGGTCCTGCGTTCGTTCCGCGCGCACCTCCGCGCTCGGCGCCACGCTCGGCGCC
>JAVLCF010000085.1 GCA_031581195.1 Trueperaceae bacterium
GAGGCGGCCGCCGGCCCCCCGCCGGAGCGCGCGCCGGCCCGCGACGCGTCGCCCACCCCGGCACCGTCCCCTCCCGAGCCGTCCCCTCCCGAGCCGTCGATCCCGGAGGCGCCCACCCCGGAACCGTCCGACCCCGCACCCTCCCGCGCGGCCGTACCGGCGTCCACCGCGGACGCGACCGAGGACGGCGACGCGGCGGAGGCCCGCGACCCGATCGCGATGGTGCAGGCGCTGTTCCCCGGACAGGTCGTCGCGCTCGACCCGATCGAGGACGACGCGGACGGCGAGGGGGACCCGGAGGCGACCGGCGCGGGCGACGGATCGGCCCCCGGACCCGGGGAGGCGGACGACGCCGACCCCGCCGGGGACGCCGAACCGGGCGAGCGCCTCGGGTAGAGTGCGAACGATGAACATGCAGAAGCTCATGAAAGAGGCCCAGAAGGCCCAGAAACAGATGGAGGAGGCGCAGCAACGCCTCGCCGAACTCACGGTGGAGGGCAGCGCCGGCGGGGGCCTCGTCACCGCCACCGCCACCGGCGCGGGCGACGTCACGCGCGTGAAGATCGACCCCGGCAGCGTCGATCCCGAGGACGTCGACCTGCTCGAGGACCTCGTCGCCGCCGCCGTCGCCGACGCCCAACGCAAAGCCAAGGAACTGCAGGAGCGCGAGATGGGCGGCGCCATGGGTGGGCTCGGCGGCATGGGCGGACTCGGCGGGTTGGGCCTCTGAGGGTCCACCCGACGTGAGTTTCCCCGCCCCGCTCGCGACGCTCATCCGCGAACTCGGTCGCCTGCCCGGCATCGGACCGAAGAGCGCGCAACGGCTCGCCTTTCACCTGTTCCAGCGCGACGCGGCGGACGTCGACGCGCTCGCCGACGCCCTCCGCGCCGCGAAACGCGACCTGGGGCGCTGCCCCCGCTGCGCCGGCGTCATGCACGCCGACGAGGAGGCCTGCCCCATCTGCCGCGACCCCGCCCGGGAGACCGGCGAGGTGTGCGTCGTCGAGCAGCCCGCCGACCTCCTCGCCATCGAACGCTCCGGCGAGTACCGGGGCCGCTACCACGTGCTGCACGGGGCGCTGTCGCCGATGAACGGCGTCGGGCCCGACGACGTCACGATCCCCCGCCTGCTCGAGCGCGTCGCGAACGGCGAGGTGCGCGAAGCGATCCTCGCGACCTCCACCACCGTCGAGGGGGAAGCGACCGCGATGTACCTCGCCAAGGCGCTCGGGGAGCACGCCGTGCCGGTGTCGCGCATCGCCTACGGCCTGCCGGTCGGCGGGGACCTCGAGTACGCCGACGAGGTCACGCTCGGCCGCGCCATCCACCACCGCCGGCGCCTCGACTGACGCCTCCGGAAGAGGTCCTCACCCCGTCCCCGCGGTCGCGGCGCGGGGGCGCGCCCCCGCGCGCGAGCGCGCGCTCGGGCGCACGTACGGGTGCGCGCGCCCGCGCACGCACGGGCGCGCGAGGCCCGACCAGGACGTACTTTCGCGCCTCTTGACAGATGCGGCGGCGCGCCTATAATGCGGCGGAATTCGAAGGGACGTCATGCCTGAACCCCGTGCCGCCGGTCGGACGCTCGTCATCGTCGAGTCGCCCACCAAAGCCAACACCATCAAACGCTTCCTGCCCGACGGGTACGTCGTGACGTCGAGCATGGGGCACATCCGCGACCTGCCGCAGACCGCGAAGGACATCCCGGCGTCGGTCCGCAAGCGCCCCTGGGCGCGCCTCGCGATCGACGTCGAGAAGGACTTCGAACCGGTGTACGTCGTCACGAAACCCAAGGTCGTCGCCGACCTCAAGCGGGAACTGAAGAAGGTGGACGAACTCGTGCTCGCGACCGATGAGGACCGCGAGGGCGAAGCGATCGCCCACCACCTGCTCGAGGTCCTCGAGCCCACCGTCCCGGTGAAGCGGATGGTGTTCCACGAGATCACCGAATCCGCGATCCGCGCCGCGCTCGAGGACACCCGCGACGTGCGCAGCGACCTCGTGAAGGCGCAGGAGACCCGCCGGGTCCTCGACCGCCTCGTCGGCTACACCGTCAGTCCGTTGTTGTGGCGCAAGATCGACAAGGGCCTGTCCGCCGGCCGCGTCCAATCGGTCGCCGTGCGCCTGCTCGTGCAACGCGAGAAGGAACGCCTCGCCTTCGTGCCCGCCCACTACTGGGACCTGACCGCCACCGCGCGGCGGGGGAGCGAAACCCCGTTCGAAGCGACCGCCACGCACGTCGCCGGCATCCGCTTGGCGTCCGGCAAGGACTTCGACGACGACACGGGACGCCTGAAGGCCGGCATGACGCCGGGCGAGAACGTGCAGGTGCTCGGCCAGGCGGAGGCCGCCGCCCTCGCCGCCGACGCGAGCGGCTCGACGTTCACCGTCGCGAAGGTCGAGGCGCGCGAGCAGAGCCGCAACCCCTCCCCCCCGTTCACGACCTCGACGCTGCAGCAGGAGGCGTCCCGGAAGCTCTCGTGGTCGGCGCGCGACACGATGCGCGTCGCGCAGGGCCTGTACGAGCGAGGCCTCATCACCTACATGCGGACCGACTCGACGCACCTGTCGGGCGAAGCGATCGGCGCGGCCCGCGCGCGCGTCGAGGCGCTGTACGGCGAGGCGTACCTGTTCGAGCGGGTCCGGCAGTACCGCGGCAAGGCCCGCAACGCGCAGGAGGCGCACGAAGCGATCCGCCCGGCGGGCGGCGCCATGAAGACCGCGAAGGAACACCGCCTCACGGGGCGGGACGCGGCGCTGTACGACCTGATCTGGAAACGCACCATCGCGACGCAGATGGCGGAAGCGAAGCTGCGGTACGTCACCGCCACGCTCGAGGGGAACGCCGACGGGCGCACCCTGACGCTGCGCGCCAGCGGCCGCCAGGTGACGTTCCCCGGTTTCTTCCGCGCGTACGTCGAGGGCAGCGACGACCCCGACGCGGCGCTCGACGACCAGGACGCCCCGCTCCCCGAATTGAGCGAGGGCGACGCGGTCGCCCTCGAGGCCGTCGAGCCGGTCGGGCACGAAACGAAACCGCCGGCCCGACTGACGGAGGCGTCGCTCGTGAAGCTGCTGGAGGCGGAGGGCATCGGGCGCCCGTCGACGTACGCGAGCATCATCGAAACGATCCAGAACCGCAACTACGTGCGCAAGCAGGGCCAACAGCTGGTGCCGACCTTCACGGCGTTCGCGACGAACAACCTCCTCGAGCACCAGTTCCGGCGGCTCGTCGACACCGAGTTCACCGCGGAGATGGAGGCCCGCCTCGACGCGATCGCGCAGGGCGAGGTCGACGCCGCGCCGTACCTCCGCGAGTTCTACGGCGGCGAGGACGGCATCGAAGCGCGGGTGAACGAGGGCCTCGAGTCGATCGACGCGCGCGAGATCAGCACGATCCACGCGGCGAAGTGGGACCCGTACGTCGTGCGGGTGGGGCGGTACGGCCCGTCGGCGGTGTGGACGCAGGCGGACGGCACGGTCGTGCGGACCTCCATCCCGGCGGAGTGGGCCCCCGCGGACGTGACGCGCGAGGACCTCGAGGCGCTCCTCACGATGGAGGCGAAGGGGGACGAACCGCTCGCGCACGACGCCGACGGCACCCCCGTGTTCCTGAAGAACGGGCCCTACGGGCCGTACGTGCAGTTGGGGGTGCCCGACGGGGACGCCAAACCCAAGCGGGTGTCGCTCCCCCCGAACGTCGCCCCGACCGACGTCGACGCCGGCTACGCGAAACGCCTGTTGGACCTCCCGCGGCCGCTCGGGACCCACCCCGACGACGGCAAGAAGGTCGTCGCCGGCATCGGTCGCTACGGGCCGTACGTCAAGCACGGCTCGACGTACGCGTCGCTCGGCAAGGGCGACGACGTCCTCGAGGTGGAGCTCGAGCGGGCCCAGGAGCTGCTCGCGAAGAAGCAGCGGCGCGGCCGCCCCGAACCGCTCAAGACGCTCGGGACGCACCCCGACGACGGCGCCCCGGTGGAGCTGCACGAGGGACGCTACGGCCCGTACGTGAAGCACGGGAAGACCAACGCGTCGCTCCGCAAGGGGCACGACCCCGACACGATCACGCTCGACGAGGCGCTCGAGTTGCTGGCGGCCCGCGAGGCCCGCGCGGGGACGAAGAAGGGCCGGTCGGCGGCGAAGGGGGCGACGAAGAAGGCCGCGACCTCGAAACGCGCGCCCAAGAAGGGCGCGAAGAAGAAGGCCGCCGCGAAACCGAAGCGCCCGAAGGCCACGAACGGCGACCTCGAGCCGTTCCTGGAGCGCTTGGACGCCACCGACCGCGACGTCGTCGTGCGCCGGCAGGGCATGGCGGGGCACGAACCGGCGGACGCCGCCGCCGTCGCCGCCGCCCTGTCGCTCGACGAGGCCGACGTCGCCGAACGCGAAAAGCGGGCGTTGTTCAAGCTCCGCACCGCGTTCGGGAAGGCCCGCGCGAAGGCCGAGTCCTGACGCGGGGGGCGCGCCGGGTAGCATGACGGCATGGCCGGATCCCGCTACCGCGTGCGCGACGGCATCGTCGTCCGGCGCGCCCCCCTCCCGTCCGGCGACGTCGTCGTCACCCTCCTCTCCGAGGACGGCAAGTGGCGGGCGGTGGCCCGCAAGGGACGGCTGTTGGGGGGGAACCCGGGCCGGCTGTCGCTCTTTCACGACGTGCGCGTCCAGACGTACCAACGCAGGGACGACGACCTCGCGGTCGTCACGCAGGTCACCCTCCGCGGGGCGCTCGCCCGCCTCGCCGACCCCGGCGTCTACCCGTACGCGCACCTGCTCGCCGAGCTCGCCGACCGCCTGAGCGTCGACGTGCACCACGGCGAACCGCTGCACGCGTGGGTCGCGAGCGGCCTCCGCGGCCTCGACGTCGACGAGGATCCGGAGCGCGTGGCGTTGGTGCACGCCTGGATGCTGCTGCGCGTCGCGGGCCTCGCCCCCGAGGTCGAGGGGGCCGTCGGCGACGGCGGGGCGGGCGCCCGCCTGGACGTCGCCGCCGGTCGACTGGCGACCGACGGCGAGGGCGTCGCCCTCGCCCCCGACGTCGCGGCCGGCCTCGCGCGCCTCGTGGCCGACCGCCCGCGCGCGACGCTGCGCGAGGCGTTGCCCGACCGGCCGGCGCAGTGGCGCGCCCTCGGGCGGTACGTCGCGTGGCACGTCGATCGGGTGAAGAGCCTCGAGGCGATCGCCGGCCCGCCGTCCGGCCCGGCGGGCGACCCCGGACCGCGGGGGGTGGCCCCCTGATGGCGGGCGCGTCGTTGGACCTCCTCGGGATGCTCGCGGCGGTCTTCTTCGCCGGCTACCAACTGGGCGGCCTCCCGTTCGGGGCGTGGATGGCGCGGCTCGGGGGGCGCGACGTGTTCGCAATCGGTTCGCGCAGCATGGGCACGATGAACGTCGCGCGGAACGTGAGCGTGAAGCTGGGCGTCGCGACGTTCCTGTTGGACGCCGGCAAGGGCGCCGCCGCCAGCGGCGTGGGGGTCGCCCTCGCCGGCCTCCTGGCCCCCGATGCGGGCCTGACGTTCGGGCTCGTCGCCGGCGTCGGGGCGGTCGTGGGGCACGCCTGGTCGTCGTACGTCGGCTTTCGTGGCGGCAAGGCGCTCGCGCCGGCGTTCGGCCTGACCCTCCCGATCCTTCCGTCGGTCGGCGTCACGGCGCTGTTCGTTCTCGTGGCCGCCATCGCCCTCACCCGCCGCGTGACGCTCGCGACCGTCGCGACGCTGGCGGCGTTCCCGGTCATCACGGGCGTCGTCCTGAGCGTCCGCGGGTGGCCGACCGACGACGTCGTGCGCGCCGCGCTCGCCTCCGCCGTGATCGCGGCGGTGTCGGTCCGCAAGCACCTCGCCCACCCCCGCTGACGCGCGCGGCGCCGCCGACGCGCGCCGCCCCGCCGACTCCGGCCGACCGGCGGGACGTCACTGCCAGCGTTCCCACGCCGGGTCCGGCTCCCCCCGCAGCCACGGGCGGACCTCCCCCACCAGGAACAGGCTGCCGGCGACCAGCACGGGGCCGCCGTGCGTGAGGGCGGCCGCCACCGCGTCGCGCGGGGCGTCGTGGACGCCCACCAGCGGCAGGCCGGCGGCCTCCACCGCCGCCGCGAGGTCGCGGGCGGGGAGGGTGCGCGGCGCCCGCTCGGCGCGGGTCGCGACGACGCCCCGCACCGTCCCGGCGAACGCCGCGAGGAGGCCGGCGACGTCCTTGTCCTCCGCGACGCTCGCCACCAGCGTCGGCCGGAGCGCGAGCCGCTCGAGGGTGGCGGCCGCCGCCCGCGCGGCGGCGGGGTTGTGCGCCCCGTCCAGCAGAAGGGGGCCCGCGCCGGCGGGTGCGTCGGGCGCGACGCGCCGCCACGTGGCGTCGCCCACGACCTCGAGGCGGCCCGGCCAGCGGGTCCGGGCCGCCCCGTCCGCGACGGCGTCGGGCGTCACGCCGAGCTCCAGCGCGACGAGGGCGGCGAGGGCGGCGTTGCCGGCCTGCGCCGCCCCCACGAGCGGCGTCGCGAGGTCCACGTCGGCGCGGCCGGGCCGGCGGAGGCGAACCTCGGAGCCGCGCAGCCCACGCGACGCGATCTCCAGCTCGGCGTCGGCGTCGGGGGCGGGCGCGACGTCGGCGACGGCGAGGGGCGCACCGAGGCGGGCGGCTTCCTGGCGAAGGGCGCGGCGCGCTTCGCCGCGCGCCGTCGTCCAGGCGGGCACCCCGGTGCGGAGGACGCCGGCCTTCTCCCGCGCGATGCTGGCGACGTCGGGCCCCAGAAGCGCTTGGTGGTCGAGGGCGACCTGCGCGACGGCGCAGGCGGTGGGCGTCACGACGTTCACGGCGTCGAGCCGCCCCCCGAGCCCGACCTCGAGGACGGCCTCGTCGACGCCGGCCTCGGCGAAGGCGACGAAGGCGAGGGCGGTGACCGCCTCGAAGAACGTCGCGTCGGTCGCGTCGGCGTGCGGCCTCACGTGCGCGGCGGCCGCCTCGAAGGCGGCGTCGTCCATCGGGACGCCGTCGACCGCCACCCGTTCGCCCGGGTGGGTCAGGTGCGGACTGACGTACCGGCCGACCGACGCGCCGCCCGCGCGCAGCATCGCGTCGAGGTGCGCAACGGTCCCCCCCTTGCCGTTCGTGCCCGCCACCACGACCGCCTCGAAGGCGTCCTGCGGCCGACCGAGCCGCTCCAGGAGGGCGCCCATCCGCTCCAGCCCCGGCACCACACCGAGGCGTTGCCGGGCGAACAACGCCGCGGTCGCGTCGCCGGGCGGCGTCGTCACGTGCGGCGGTCGGCGTCGTGAAGGGCGCGGGCTTGGGGGTCGTTCCCGGGGGCGTGGTGCCGAGCGACGAGGTCGACGAGGCGGGCGGGTGCGCCCGCGTCGCGCAGCATCGCCGCGCCGTACGCGGGGTGGTGCGCCGCCACCTGCCGGGCGCCGGCGACGCCGACCCGCAGCGGTTCGGGGGGTGGAACGGGTCCGGGCAGGAGGTGCACCAGCACCCGCTCGTGCACGGCGTAGCGGCGGCGGGCCTTGCCGACGTCGTGCAGCAACGCCGCGCGCACCACGACGGCGTCCACGTCGGGCGTGCGGCGCAGCAACGTCCGCGCGACGCGCACCCCGTGATCGCGTTCGCGGGGGTCCATGGCGTGGAAGAGGGCCCGCTCGGGCCCGACGAGGTGCGCGTCGGCCCACGCGTCGTCGGGACGCGCGAGGCGCGGGTGGATCCCGCGCACGGTGCGGGTGCCGGCGTTCCACGTCCAGGCGAGCGGCTTCACGCGCGCGAGCGTACCAGCCGGCGACCGCCAGGAGCGGTCGGCGGGTATGCTGCGCCCTCGATGCTCGCGTCCCGCGCGTCCGCGCTTTCCCGCCCGTTGCGCCCCCGCTTCGTCCTCCGCGCCCTGCTCGCCTGCGTGGCGCTGTTCGGGGTCGGGGCCGCCCTCGCGCAGGGGGCCGAACCCATGCCCGGGGGGGCCGGGCCGGTCGGGCTGCAGGGGGACGACCCCGCCGCCCTCGCCGACGCCGCCGTGACCGCGTGGCTCGACACCGAATCGATCCCCCTGGCGGACGTCGGGACGCTGGACGCGGAGACGGTGTGTCGGCGCCTGCCCGACCTGCTGGCGGCGCCGCCACCCCCCTCGGGCACCACGGTGGAGCTCGAGGACCGCGTCGAGCGCGACGCGGACGCCGACGACCGCCGCCGCTTCACGTACGCCGCGCGGACGCCGGCCGGCACCCTCGAGGTCGTCGAGGTGGTGCTGCAGGACACCCGAGCGGGCGGGACGGACGTCGCGGCCGGGGTGCGCGACCCGGGGGCGGGCGACGCGACCGCCGGCGCGTGGCGGGTGGAACGCGTCGGCTTTCAGGCGCCGGCGTCCCCGGGGCGGCCGTGGTTGCAGGGGCGCGTCGCGGGGTGGGCGTTCCTGCTGCTGACCGGCGCGGTCGTGGCGCTGCTCGTGCGTCCTTCGCCCCTCCGGCGGGTGTTGGCGGAGGGGGCGCGGCACGTGCGCACGCACCGGCGGGTCGTCGCGATCACCATGGGCGGCCTCGCAGCGGTCGTGGTGGCGGGGTTCGTCGCGGGCACCGGCCTTCCCGACGCGTGCGACGACGCGATCGCGATCGTGTTGACCGACACGTTGGAGGCGGTCGGGGCGACGTCGGCGTTGGCGAGCGGCGACGTGGTGCGCACGGCGGTCGTGATCTTCTACCAGAACTTCGGGGTGGTGACGGTGACGCTGTTGTTCGGATCCGCGCTGCTGTTCGGCGTGCCGGCGTACCTGTTGGCGGGCCTGTCGTTCTTCGCGCAGGCGGCCGCCTTCGGGGCGCTCGGCCTCGGCGGGGGCGCGGCGGGGCTGCTGGCGTTCGCGGTGTTGGCAGGGCTCGAGTTGAGCGCCTACTTCCTGGTCGTCGCGGGGGGCGGGATGCTCCTCGCGACCCTCGCCCGCGAGGGCCTCCCGGCCCTCGGGGCGGGCTACCGGAAGTTGCTCACGACGCTGCCGTGGGCGGCGCTGTTGTTGCTCGTGGGGGCGTGGTACGAAGCGATCCTGTTGGTGGCGGCCGGCCCCTGACCCCGCGGGGCGGGGCGCTTACGCGAGATCCAGGGCCGTGCGGACGGCGGGGGCGACGTCGAGCAGCGACGTCGCCCCCGCGAACGCGTCGGCGTGCGGCCCGACGGCGGCGAGCGGGACGGGCGCGCGGGTGTGGCGTCCGTGCCCGAGGTCCTCGAGGTTGCCGTGGTCGCTGGTGATCACGACGGTCGTGCCCGCCGCGCGGGCGTCGAGGAGGCCGGCGAGGAAGGCGTCGAGGCGCGCGACGTAGGCGCGGCCGGCGGCCAGGTCGGCGGCGTGGCCGGCGGCGTCGCTCGTCCACACGTCGAGGAACGTGAGGTGCGCCGTGGCGGCGCGGCGCGCGAGGCGGCGGCCGGCGGCCTCCGCGCCGGCGGGGCCGGGCGGCGCCCCGCCGGGCGCCGGGACGCCCATCGCGGCGAAGGCGGCGCCGTCGAGGTCGGCGGCGACCGCGTCGCCGCGCGCGTACGCGTCGAGGTCGGGCAACGTCACGCCGGCGGTGCGGGCGACGTGGACCGGGACGTTGGGGCGGAGGCGGCCCCGCTCGAGCGCCTCGAAGAACCCGCGGGGGTAGGCGCTCCCCCAGGCGACGGCGTGGGGGCCGTAGCGCGCGGCGGTGGCCCCCAGCCACTCGCCGGCCGCGAGGAACCGCTTGAGGGTCGGGCCGGGCCAGGGGCCGTAGTGTCCACCCATCGCCGCGACGGCGTCGCGGCCGGCGAGCAGCGTCGCCTGCCCGGTCGCCGATTGCGGTCGGCCGGGCACCCCGAGCGTCGCGTCGAGCGTCGCGAAGGTCGCGCCGCGTCCCGCTGCGAGGGCGTCCCAGGTGGGCGTCGCGACGCCGGCGAACGGGTTGGTGTCGGGGGCGTCGGGTCCCAGCCCGACCCCGTCGAGGAACACGAAGGCGAGGCTCACGAGGGGGGCGGTCCGGCGTCGGGGGTGGAGGCCGCGTCGGGGGTGGAGACCGCGTCGGCGGTCCCGCCGGAGGTCGCGCGTCCGCGCGCGGCGGGCCGCTCGCCCGGGCGTGCGGTGGGGGTCGGGATGGGCCGC
>JAVLCF010000086.1 GCA_031581195.1 Trueperaceae bacterium
GCCGCCAACCGCGCGCCGGCGTCCGCCGCCTCCCGCGCGGCGCGCGCGACGTTCACCGCGGCGGCCTGCACGGCCCGCTGGCGTTCCGCGGCGCGCACGCCCTCGCGGGCGGCGGCGACCTGCGCGTCGGCGGCGGAGACCGCCGCCGCGGCCTCGGCGACGCGCGCCCGCTGCGTCGCGGCGTCGAGGCGCGCGAGGACGTCGCCCGCCGCGACGTCGTCCCCCACCTCGACCGTCCGCGCCGCCACCGTCCCGGCGACGGGGAAGGCGAGCTCGGCGGTGCGGCGCGGCGCGACCTCCGCCTCCGCCGTCGAGGGCGGCGCGACCGCCGCGCGCGACGGCTCCGGAGCGGGGGAGACGTCCGCGACGGCGTCCGCCGGGCGGGTGGAGGCCGCCGGCGGCGCCCCCGGCCCCCCCGTCCACCAGATCACGCCGACCGCCAGGCCGGCCCCCAACAGCACCACGGGCACGAGAATCCGAAGGCTCTTCACCGGCGTCGTCCTTTCCCGGGCCTCACGGGGCCCCCTCCGAGAGCTTCGCGACGTCCGCGGGGTCGTCGACGATGCGTTCCAGCACGCCGTCGCGCATCTGCACCACCCGGTCGACGTAGCGCACCATGCGCAGGTCGTGCGTCACCATGATCCCCGCCCGCCGCTCGTCGTGGATCAGCGACGCGAACGTCTCCACCACCTGGTGCGCCCGTTCGGTGTCGAGGCTGGCGGTCGGTTCGTCGGCCAGCACCAGCGCGGGACGGTGGATCAACGCCCGCGCGATCGACACGCGCTGCTGCTGACCGCCCGAGAGTTGCGACGGGAGGTTGTCCAGCCGGTCGCCGAGCCCCAACTGCTCGAGCAGCTCCAGCGCCCAATCTCGCGCGGCGGGGGTCGTCCGGCCGTTCAGCGACAGCATCAGCAGCACGTTCTCGAGCACCGTCAGGTACGGCAGGAGGTTGTTCGATTGGAAGGTGAACCCGATGTTCCGGCGGCGGAACCGCGTCAACGCCCGCTCGTTCAGGTCCGCGACCGCCTGCCCGGCGATCCGGACGGTCCCGTCGCTCGGGCGCAGCAGGCCGGCCAGCATCGCCAACAGGCTGGTCTTGCCCGACCCCGACGGCCCCACCAGCGCGATGAACTCCCCGGGCTCCACGGCGAACGACACGCCCCCGACCGCGGTGATCGTCTGCTCGCCGAGCCGGTACGTCTTCGTCAGGTCGTGCACCTCGAGGGCGGGCGGGGCGTGCGGAGTCGCGCCGGGCGGCGGCGGCGCGACGTCGCGCGGCTGCGCGCGCGTCACTTGCCCAACCCCAAGGCGGTGAGCGGCTCGACGCGGAGCGCCGCCCGGAGGGCGACCAAGCCCCCGGCGGGGCCGATCACCAACAGCCCCGCGACGGCGGTCCCGACGTTCGTGGGGCGGAACTCGATCGGGACCTGCGGCGGGAACGACGCCGCCAACGCCGCCGTCCCGAGCGCCCCGAGCGCCACCCCGACGAGGTTCGTGAACACGATCTGCAGCACCGTCGACCACGCGATCAGGCCCCCGCCGGCGCCGATCGCCTTCAGCATGCCGATCTGCGGGACCTTCTGCAGGGTCTGGATCTGGAAGAACCCGCCGACCACCAGCACCCCGATGATCAACGTGAAGAACGTCTGCGTGTTCACCGTGCTCTCCTGCGCGGTGTAGCCCGGCACGTTCGTGTAGGCGGTCACCAGGTCGACCGCCTCGACGCCGCGCACCTCCCGCTCGATGCGGGCCTTCAACGTCGCGGGCTCGACGCCGTCCGCCGCGCGGACCGCGACGACGTCGAACAACAGACGCGTCGGGTCGACGCCGGCGTCCGCCCTCGGACGGACCCGCTCGAACGTCGCGAGCGGCGTGAGGATGCTCGCCGAGATCTGGTACTGCTGCCCGCCCGCGATCCCGACGACGCGCAGGTCGTAGCGTTCGTCGACGGCGCCCTGCGTCGAGCGGACCGTCACCACGTCGCCGACCTCCGCCCCGGTGAACAACGCCGCGCGCGCCCCGAAGATCACCTCGTTCGCATCCAGCGACGTGAACGCGCGCCCCTCCCGGACCGCCGGCAGGCCGGGCCGTCCCGGCTCCACGCCGATCAACGCCACCCGCTCCCCCTCGAGCGACGCGGCGGCGTCCCCGCCCAGCGGCTCGACGACGGTGCTGGAGAACGCGAGCGCCCCGAGGTCCGCGACGCCGTCCACCCGCCGGATCGAGGCCAGGACCGACCCGTCGAACTGGCTGGCGGCGATCTGCAGGTCGGCGGTCTCCTGGTAGACCAGCAGGTCGCCGTCGATGCGTTCCAGGAACTGCCGGTTGCCGAGCGCCAAGCCCTCCCCGAGGCCGGCGAGGAACAGGATCAGGACCGTGATCAGGGCGATGACGGCGCTGATCGACGCGAACCTCGGCGTGTTGCGGAGCATCTCCTTCAGGGCGAGCGTGATGGCGAGACGAACGGTCAAGGCGGCCTCCCGACCCCGGGTATCCACGAAGCGTACGCCGCCGCCGCCGGGGGCGGCGTCGCCGGCGCCACCGGCGGCGGCGCGCGCGGCGTCAGGTCCGGGCGACGAGGCGGCCGGCCAGGGCGTCGCACGCCGCGGCGAGCGTCTCCAGCCACGCGCGCCGGGTCGCGAGGTCGCTCGTCACGACCGGTCCGAACGCCAGGCGTTCGTGCCGCTCGATGCCGACGGCGGGCAGCACGAACGACCGCCAGTACCGGTCGAGCGCGTCGGGCGCCTCGTACGGCGCGTTCTGCGTCGTCACGACGCACGCCTCGCGGGCCCGCAACAGCCCGCGGAACCCCCCCTCGGGCGCGTGCTCGAAGGCGTCGCCCTCCCGGACGACGCGCTGCACCCACCCGCTCAGGATCGCCGGAGGCTGGTCGAACCAGACGGGGTGCACCACGACCCACGCGTCCGCCGCGACGAGGGCGCGCACGTGCGCCTCGACCTGCGGGTCGTCGCTGGAGCCCTCGACGAGCTCGCGCGCGCCGAGGCGCGGGTCGAAGCCCTCGCGGTGCAGGTCGTGCAGATCCACGCGGACGCCGCCCGCCTCGAGCGCTTCGGTCGCGGCGCGCGCCAACGCGTGATTGAAGCTGTCCGGGTTCGGGTGCGCGACCAGCAGCAGCACCCGCGGCGGCATCGTCACGGCGTCACCTCCCCGCGCCCACCCGACGGGCGGCGCATCCGCTCACCCTCCCGCGCCCCGGTCCGCCCCGCCAGGGGCGGACGTCCCCACCGCCGGAACGCGCGCGTGCACCGCGTGCGGAGCGCCGTCGTTGCGGAGCGGCACCCGCGCGTCCGGGCACGCGCGCCCGTCGCACGTCACGTGCAGGGGGGCGTCCGGCGCCCCACGCCGGTAGGACAGCCGGTAGGTCGTCGCCCCGAACCGGTACGCCACCTCCGCCTCCGGCCAGGCGGGCGGGAGGTGCGGCGCGACGCGCAGGGCGTCGCCCTCGCGGTGCAGCCCGAGGATCCCCTCCACCGCGAGGCGGTAGGCCCAGCCGGCGGACCCGGTGTACCAACTCCAGCCGCCCCGGCCGACGTGCGGCGGCCAACCGTACACGTCCGCCGCGAGGACGTACGGCTCGAGCCGGTAGCGCGCGGTACGGACGCGGCCGTCGGCGTCACGGACCGGGGCGTCGTCGAAGGCGCGGACGACGAGGAGGTGACTGCGGGCGTGGTCGGCGACCTTGTGCCCCACGCCTCCGAGGTTCCAGCCGGCGAGGCCGCTGCGACCGTGGCTGGAGAGCGCCACCAGCGCGGTGCCGCGCTCGCGGGCGAACGCGAGCAGGCTGCCGGCGGGGTCGCCCTCGAGGACGTGGGCGGTGACGTCGTGGAGGCCGGCGTGCGCGTCGCCGTTCGGGGCGAGGGCGTGGCGGACGCCGTCGAGGTACGCCGTCGCTTCGTCGCGGGCGAGGCGCCACGCGATAGGGTCGGTCGGGGTCGGGTCGCCGGCCAGGGTGGGGGGCACCAGGACGCGGGCGAGGTCGAGGTGGGGGGTCGTGCCGCGCGTGACGGCGAGGACGTGCGGGAGGACCCGTTCGGCGAGCGGGGACCCGTCGAGCGGGACGAGGACGGGATCGGCCACGCTGGTCTCCTCTCCGGTTCGCGGGGAGGAGGGCCGAGGCCGAGCGGGGACGGCGAACCGTCGCGAGGCTACCGCCGGTGCGGGGACCGGCGGCGGCCGTCGCTCACACCGAGGGAGCGACGCTCGGGGTGCGGCGCGTGCACGCACGCGCCGCCGCACCACCGAAAAACGCCCCCGGTTCGCGGGGGCGTGTTGAGGAGGGTGCCGCCGACCTGCGCGGCCCTTCCTTCATCTACGTTCAGTGTAGCGCCTGGGCGTGCCGGCGTGCGTCGTCCGGAGGACGTGCGCCCCGGCGGGGGCGTCCCCTACCAGCCGATCCCGAACGCGTCGCAGAGCAGACCGGTCAGGCCGAGGAGGAACAGCAACGGCCCGACGGACGCCAGCAACGCCCCCAGGATCATCGATTCGGTCCGCGCCGGTCCGGCGCGCTCGACCGCCGTCGCGCCGCGCGCCGTGAAGAAGCGGACCAACAGCGCCACGCCGGCGAACGTCATCGCCCCACCGATCAGGATCCCCGTCCAGCACATGCTCACCTCCTGCGCCCCGAAGGGCCGTCAGGGGACGCTACCGGACCGCCGGCGGGGGCGCGGTGACGGATGGGGACCGGCGTCAGGCGGCGGCGTCCCCCTCGAGGGCGTCGAGCGCACCCTCGAGCCGGCGGGTCGCGTCGTCGCCGAGGCCGGCGAGGCGTTCGCGGACGTCGGCGTCGAGCAGCTCGAAGGCGGACGCGGGGGACAGGATGCGGACCTCGGTGCCACCGTCGACGCTGCGGAGCGTCGCGGTGCAGGGCAGCAGCAGGGCGACGTCGCGGTCGACCTCGAGGGCGTCCTTCGCCAAGCGCGGGTTGCACACCCCGAGGATCGTGTGGCCCTCGTGCGCTTCGCCGAGCTTCGCGTCGAAGGTGGCGGCCAGATCGACCTCGGTCAGGATGCCGAAGCCCTGCGCCTGCAGCGCGTCGGCGAGGTGCGCCTTCGTGGCGGTCAGGTCGGTGGGGACGGTCCGGGCGAACGTCTGCATGGTCAACCTCCTCGGGGGGCGTCGCGCGCCCCGTCGGTCCGAGGGTGCCACGTCCGGCGCCGGGTGCGGGCCACGCCCCCGACATACCCCCCTGGGGTGTTCCTGCGGGGGTGGGGTCCGAGGCGTGCGCCCGCCGGGGGCGCCGGCGTGACGTTCGGCACCGCGCGGCGGCGCCGGGTGCGCTCCACTGGATTTCGCCAGGTCCGTGCCGCCGGCGAGGCCGCGGACCGACGCGCGGACGTCCTGCCTCCGGTTTCCCCTCCCGGCCCGGGTCCACGCCTCGCCTCGGCTGCGCTCGTCGGCGGTACCGACCGGCGGAAAGAGGTGACGTATGGCCCGCCTGCTCCCCACACGACGCCGCACCGTTCCCGATCCGTTCGACGCGATCGATCGACTCTGGAACGACCCCCGCTTCGCCCCCCGCCCGTTCTTCGGGGAGGGCGAGACGCACGACGTCCGCACCGACCTCTTCGAGGAGGACGGCACGCTCGTGCTGCGGGCGTCGCTGCCCGGCCTGACGCGCGAAGACCTGCACGTCGAGGTCGACGACGACACCATCCACGCCTGGGGTGAACGCAAGGAGGACATGGTCCACGAGGAGGGCGACGTCTACCTGCGCGAGAACCGCTACGGCCGCATCGAACGGCGCGTGGCGCTGCCCCGCGACGTCGATCCCGAGACCGCCAAGGCGACCTTCAAGGACGGCGTCCTCACCCTCCGCCTCCCGATCCGCGAGAACGGCGGCCACCGCGAGCTGCCCATCGAATCGGAATGACGCACGCGGCGCGGGCGGGCGGGGGGACCCGCCCGCCCGACGACGACGCGGCGGACGGCCCACGGCCCCACGGGATCGTCGTCCCGACCGACGGGGTCGACCTCCACGGCGACCTCCGCGTTCCCGCCGTCGCGCGCGGCTGCGTCGCGTTCGCGCACGGGAGCGGCAGCGGTCGCCACAGCCCCCGGAACCGCGCCGTCGCCGCCCGTCTCCACGCCGACGGCTTCGCGACGCTGCTCCTCGACCTGCTGAGCGACGCGGAGGACCGCGCCGACCGGGCCGGGGAGCGCCACCGGTTCGACGTCCCACGGCTCGCACGCCGCCTCCACGCCGCCCTCGACGTGCTCGCCGAGCGCCCCGACGTCGGGCGCCTCCCGGTCGGCCTGTACGGCGCCAGCACCGGGGCGGCGGCGGCGTTGCGCGCCGCCGCCGACGCCCCCCGACGCGTGCACGCCGTCGAGGCGCGCGGCGGCCGCGTCGACCTCGCCGGCGACGCCCTCCCCCGCGTCCGCTGCCCCACCCGCCTCATCGTCGGCAGCGAGGACCGCGCCGTCTGGGACCTCAACGAAGCGGCACGACGCACGCTGCGTTGCGACGTCGACCTCGCCGTCGTCCCGGGGGCGGGCCACCTGTTCGAGGAACCCGGCACCCTCGATCGGGTCGGCGACCTCACGGCCGACTGGTTCGACGCGCACCTCGGGGCGGACGGCGCCCCCTGAACCTCAGTCCGCGCGCCGCCGGGGGGCGCGCTCGCGCCGGTCGACGTGCCGCGCCAACACCGCCTCCGCCGCCCGCCGCGTGGCGGGCGCCCCCTTCGCGGCGTACAGCCGCGCCTGCGCCCCCCGCCGGGCGGCGGCGACGTCCACGATCGGGGCGGGGTACGCGGGCGCGACGAGGGGCGGTGCGTCGTGCGGGGCGAGGTGCCACGGCGCCGGCACGTCGCGCAGTTCCGGCACCCAGCGGCGGACGAACGCACCGTCGGGATCGACGTCCTTCGCCTGCTTGAACGGCGCGTAGATGCGGATCGTGTGGATGCCGGTCACGCCCGCCTGCATCTGGACCTGCGCGTAGTGGATGCCCGGCTCGAAATCGAGGAAGCGGGGGGCGAGGACCTCCGCGACCGGCCGCCAATCGAGCTCCAGGAGGTGCGTCGCGAAACTCACGAGCGTCGCCCGCAGCCGGAAGTTCACCCATCCGCCCGCCGCCAACGCCCGCATCCCGGCGTCCACCAGCGGCACGCCGGTCCGTCCCTCCCGCCACGCGTCGAACCGCTCGGCGTCCCAACGATCGTCGTACAGGTCGTCCAGCGCCCGGTTCATCGCGCGCCGCTCGAGCGTCGGTTCGCTCTCCAACTTCTGCATGAAGTGGCTGCGCCACACCAACCGCCGCTCGAAACTGCGGAGGCTACGCGCCCACGTCGTCGCCCCGCGCGGCAGCGCCGCCCGTCGCGCGCGTGCCGCCTGCCAGGCGCGCCGCTGCGACAGCGTGCCGTACGCCAGGTCCGCCGAAATCCGGCTGCACGCCGTCCAGCCCTCGACGGGGGACGCCATCGCCGCGGTGTACGTCTCGCCCCGCTCGTGCAGGAAGCTCGCCAAGCGCTCCGCCGCGGCGGCCTCGCCGCCCGCGAGCGCCTCCGGCCGGCCGGCCTCCGGCGTCGCGGGGACCGCGTCCGCCCCGCCGGTGTGGGCGCCGGACAGCGTGAACGCGGCCGGTGGGGGCGCCGGGAGGTGCGCGGGGACCGGGACCTCGCCGGCGTTCGCGAACGCCCGCCAGTGCCCCGCCCACCCGTCGCGCGCACGGAGGCCCCGCTCGACGCCGTCCTGGACCGCTTCGCTCCACGACACGCGGTGCGCGCGGCACCAGGCCGCGACCCGTCGGTCGCGGGCGTACGACGCCTCGTGGCCGGTCTCCTGGTGCGACGCCAACCGGCGGATCGGGCCGACCTCGCGTCGGATCCGCTCCAGGACGTCCGGCATCGCGCCGTCGGCGACCGTCAACGCCGCACCCCGCGCCCGCAGTCCGTCGCCGAGCTCGCGCAGGGCCTGCTCCACGAACCGGGCGTGCGACGGGTGGTGCGTCGGGTGGGCGCGGAGGTCCGGCTCGCGGACGTACAGCACGAGCGTGCCGCCCGGGGCGGGGTCCGCCGCCGCGCGCGCGAGGGGCGCGTGGTCGTGCAGCCGCAGGTCGCGTTTCAGCCAGACGACGTCGATGGGGCCTCCGTCCACTCCCCCATCCTCCCGGGGAGGGCCGCCCCCCGCCGTGGGGTCGCCCACGAACCGCGCTCCCCGCGGGCCGACGCGAACGCATCGCACGGGCATCGGTGGCGCCCCACGGGTGCGGGGCGCCGGCGGAGCGGCCGGCGGGCGAGGGCGGTTTCAACCTCCGACCCCGGGTCGGGGTCAGGGACGAAAGCGCCGAATGCCGTTCACCGTCGGCGCCTGCTCGCCCGACCACGCGACGTACGCGTTCCCCTTCGCGTCGAGGGCGACGCCGAACGCGTACTGGTCGGCGGACCCCCCGTACTGCAGGGCGCCCCGCCGTGCGCCCTCGGTGTCGTACGTGCGGAGGAACCCGTCCTCGGTCCCGACGAGCGTTCGCTCGAGATCGCCCTCGGTCTTGCCGGTGAGGGCGACGAGGCCGTCCGCGCCGACCGTGACGTCCGTGCCCTCGTCGTCGGCGGACGTCCCGAACTGGTCGGTCCACCGCACGTCGCCGTTCGATACGAACGATCGAACGAAGACGTCGAGCCCTCCGGCATGCACGTCGCTGGGGGAGAGGAGGCTGCCGCGCGTCCTTCCCGTGACGTACACGTGTCCGTCCTCGCCCGTCGCGACGTCCGTCGCTTCGTCGAAGGCGGGGGTCCCGAACTGTTCGGTCCAGCGCACGTCCCCGTTCGAGACGTACGATCGCACGAACGCGTCGTCGTTCCCCACGAGGGTCTCGCCCTCCACGAGGGTCGTTTCGGTGTTGCCGCTCACGTAGACGTAGCCTTCGGCGTCCGTCGCCACGCCATTGGCGGACGTGGAGTTGTCTGCGTCCCCGAACGTCTTTTTCCATCGGATCGTGCCGTCGGGGTCGTAGGCGCGAACGTGTGCGTCGTACGTAAACCTCTTGGGTTCGACCCTCCCGCCGACGTACGCGTAGCCGTCGGCATCGACCGCGACGTCGGAGATTCGGACGTCCGCGAACTGCGTCGTCCACCGGACGGTCCCGTCGGCCGCGTACGCGCGGACGAAGGCGTCGGTTCCGCTCGCGCCTTCTGCTCCCGGAATCGGGCCGTTCGAGAACCCCGCCACGTAGGGGCGTCCTTGGGCATCGATCGCGACGGCGTTCGCGCCGTCGTCCTTGGAGCTTCCGAACTGGCGCGTCCACACGAGGGTGCCGTCGAGTGTGTACTTGCGGAGGTACGCGTCCTTCTTTCCGGCGTTCGCACCGGCGAGCGCGGCCGCCGTGGATCCGGTGACGTAGATGTGCCCGTCGCCGTCGGCCGCGAGATCCCTGACGGAGTCGAGCGCGACCCCGAAGCTCCGCGACCACCGCACGCCGCCCGGGGCGGCGCGGACGGAGATCGTGGGGACGGTCGGGAGGGCGCGACCGTCGAGCGTGGCGGTGACGGTGGCGGTGCCGGGGCGGGTGGCGGCGAGGGTGCTGACGTAGGTGCCGTCGGCGCGGCGTCGGGGGGGCGTGAGGGTGCCGTGCGTGGTGGTGAGGTCGAGGGTGGTGGGTTGGAGGGGCACGGCGTCGAGGGTGGTCGGGTTGCCGTGGGCGTCGACGAGCTGGAGGGACAGGGTCGCGGCGTCGTCGGTGGTCTGCGTGGTGCGGACGGTGGTGAGGGTGCTCGTGGTGGGGTTGGGCGCGCCGGGCGTGATGGTGAGCGTGACGGGATCGGGGGTGACGGGGGCACCGTCGGGGTCGAGGGTGGGGGTGACGGCGGCGGTGACGGTCGCGGTGCCGGGGGTGGTGGCGGTGAGGGTGCTGGTGTAGCTGCCGTTGG
>JAVLCF010000087.1 GCA_031581195.1 Trueperaceae bacterium
GCGCCGTCGTCGTCGACGGACCACACGGCGTCCGCGGCGTCGGGGACGACGTCCAGGTAGCGCGCGAGGTCCGCGTCGCCGCGCAGGTGCACGCCGAGGAACGCGGTCGCGAAGTGTTGCGCGACGTTGTTCATGCGGACGGTGTCCCACACGGGGTCGGCGTAGTGGTCGTACGTGCCCGTCGCCCACGCCGCGCTGGGCGCGGGGATGGGGGCGGCGGCGTTGTGGTTGGCGTTGACGAACGTCAGGAGGGAGCGGGGGGCGTTGACGGCGCCCTCGAAGATCGCGCGGGCGCCGTTCTCGTAGCCCGCGACGTCGTCGACGCTGCCCGCCATGAACAGGACGGGGGTCTCGATGCCGGCGAGGCCGTCGGCGTCCCAGAAGCCGGCGTTCATGCCCCAGGGGGCGATGGCGATGGCGGCGCGGATGCGGTCGTCGCGGCGCGCTTCGAACGCGTCGCTGCCGGCGAGGTGGCGTTCGAACAGGGCGCGGGGCGGGGCGAAGGGGAGGCCGGCGGACGCCTCGGTGAAGCCGCCACCGATCGCGTTCACCGCGCCGTACCCGCCCATCGAGTACCCGACGAGGGCGGTCGTGTCGGCGTCGAGGAGGCCGCCCAGGGCCCCGTCCTCGGCGGCGAGGCGCTCGAGTTCGTTCAGGACGAACCGTTGGTCGAGCGGGCGGTTGTAGAGGGTGCTGGCGAACGGGCCGGCGTCGGCGTAGGTGCTGTCGGCGTGATCGATCGACGCGACGACGTACCCCTTGCTGGCCAGGTTCTCCGCGAGGTGGGCCAGCAGGTAGCGGTTGCCGGGGTAGCCGTGCGACACGATCACGAGGGGGTAGGGCGCGCCGCTCGCGTCGGGGGCGGCGTCGCGGACCGCCCGCCCACCGAGCTCCGCGACGGTGGCGCCGTCGCGGGTCGTGACGGCGTACGTGCCGCCGGGCTCCCCGCCGCCGAGGTCGGCGGGGTGCCAGACCTCGACGGTGAACGGGCGGTCGTAGGTGGGGACGGTGCCGTCGCTGCGGACGTTCACGACGTCGGGGCGGCCTTCGTCGACCAGCTGAAACGTGCGGACGCCGACGTCGTGCGCGCCGTAGGGGGCGAGCTCGGGGGCGTCGGGCCGGACGACGTCGATGCGGTCGACCGCCTGCGCGGCGGCGGAGGCGGCGAGGGAGAGGGTCACGAGGAGGCTCGCGGCGAGGGCGAGGTGGCGGCGTGCGGCGTGCGGTGGGAGCATGGCGCGTCCTTTCCGGAACGGGGGTGGGCGTCGGGTGGGGCGGGCATGCCTGCAGGGTACAGGGTCGAGGGCGGGCGACCGCCCCGCGTCCCGGTTCCACCGCGACCCCGACGCCGCGACTCGCTCCGGACCCCTTCCTCAGCCCCCCGAACCAACATGTCAACTAGTTGACATAAGCTCGGGGGTCGGGCTAGCGTCGCCGCGTGGCCGACCCCCGCCTCACCTTCACGCTGCACCACCTCGTGGCGGTGCTCGATCGCCACGCCGACGCGATCCTCCGCCGCGAACTCGGCATGACCTACAGCCAGTTCCTGTTCCTCGTCACGCTCGACGGTGCGGAGGGCGTCGACGGCACCACGCTCGCGCGGCACCTGGACGTCTCCCGGGCCGCGGTCAGCAAACGCCTGCCCTGGTTCACCGACCGCGCCCTCGTCGAGGTGCGAGCCGACCCGCGCCACGGGCGCAGGACCCGGCTGTTCCTCACCGACGCCGGCCGCACCCTCGCGCGGACCGCTGCGGACACGCTCGAAGACGCCCTCCAGGCCCCCGCACGCAGCGAACTCGACGTCGACCTGGACGCCCTTCATCACGACCTCGACGCCCTCCTCACCTGGTTGCGCGCCGGCCTCGAGGCCGGCGCGCACGACGCCCCCGGCGCGGACGCACCGGACGACGCCTGAGTCGGAAAGGACCCCCCATGGACACCCTCTTGTTGATCCTCCACGTGGTCGGCGGGACGCTCGCCCTCCTCGCGCTGCCCGTCGCGCTGCTGGCCCGCAAGCGACGCGGCGTCCACACCGCCGCAGGCCTCGCCTTCGTCGCCGGGATGGCGGTCGCGGTCGGCTCCGCGTTCCCTCTCGCCGTCCTGATCGGCAGCCCGTTCCTCGGTGCGGTCGCGGCGTTCAGCGCCTACCTGATCGCGTCGGGTTGGCGCTGGATCCGTCGGCCCGGCGTCGGGACGTCCGCCGCGTGGGGCCGCGGCCTGGCCGCCGCCATGCTCGTGGCCGCCCTCCCGATGGGTGTGCAGGGGATCGCGCAGGTGGCGGCCGGCGACGGACTGGGGGCCGTCCTGCTGGTGTTCGCCGCGATCGGGGGATCGCTGGCGATCGAGGACCTGCGGTCCCTCTCCGCGGAGCGGCTCGGTAAGGCCGCCCGGACGACGCTGCACCTGGGTCGGATGATCGGCGGCGGCATCGCGACCGTGACCGCCGTCCTCGTCGTCAACGTGGCGTTCGAACCGGCCTGGGTGGTCTGGCTCGCGCCGACGGCCGTGGGTGCCCCCCTGATCGCCGTGTGGTCGGCGCGCCTCGCCCCGAAGCGCCCTTCCGCACGCACCTGAGGCGGATGGACCGCCCTTCGCAACGATTGCGACGCTCCGCGTCGTAGGCGTCGGCGAACCTGGTATCGTTCCTGAGGAGGTTCGCATGTTCCATCGCCACGTCGCACGCACGACCCTCGCCCTCACCTTCGCCGCCCTGGTGCTGGCCGCCTGCAGCTCCGGGGGCGGCGACGCCGCCCCCGCCTCCGGCTCGAACGTCGGCACGCTCCGCGTGAGCGTCGACCCGTCGGACGCGACCGTCACCGCCTCCCGCGAGGGGACGTCCGACGTCGCCCGGCGCGGCTCGGGCGACGTCGAGCTCGACGCCGGCACCTACACCGTCCGCGCCACCGCGGACGGCTACCGTCCCGACACCACCACCGCCCGGGTGCGGGCGGGGGACGTGACGTCGATCGAGCTTTCGTTGCAGCCCGAGGGGGACGCGTCACCCACGCCCCCCGAGGATCCTGGTCAGCCGGAGGATCCCGAGGACATGCAGTACCGGGGCGAATGGGCGTGGCTCCTCGAGTTCTCGGGGACCGGGCTTCAGTACGCGGGGTTCCTGTCGATCTCGGAGTCGATCGAGGACGACGGCGACCTGACCGGCGTCGAGGCGGGGACGTGGACCTGGTGCGGGTTCGACTACGACGCGTGTAGCGGCCCGACCGGGGTCGGCCTCTTCGCGACGTTCGAGCGCACCGACCTGGTGTCGTCGTTCGTCGACACGGCCGGGATCGTCAAGGCGGTCAGCATCGACCTCGACGGCCGATTGGAGGATACGGACGACGGCAACCCCGCCTTCGCGGGGTTCGGCGAGTGGTCGTTCTACTCCGGCGGGAGCTCGGAGTACATCATCGTGCTCGTCCGTGTGCAGGAGACGCCGGTGTATTCGTCCCTCGGTACGTCCGCCACGCCGTCGCGTCCGCAGATCGGGCCGGAGACGCGCGCGACCCTCGAGCGGCGTCTCGCTTCGGTGGCTACGGCCGCCACCTCCGCGCAGGGGGCGGATGCGCTCGGTCCCGTCGTCGGTGCGCTCGAACGGCGCACCGACGCCCTGCGTCCTCGCTGACGCGCTTCGGTCGTTGTCGCCGGACCCCACCCCCCGACGCCCGCTCCGCCCCCGCCTCCGGCGGGGGCGGAGCTCGTAGGGGTTCGCGGAAGGGACGCGCGTCCCTCCCCGCCCCCCACGAGGGTTGATACCCATAGGGGGTATGCGTCACACTGTACGCGTCGGCACAATCCATACCGGTCGACGGCGGGCGAAGGGAGACGTCGCATCATGAGCAAGCATTCCGTACTGATTCTCGGAGGGGGCACGGCGGGCATCACCGTCGCCGCCCGCCTGAAACGCGCGAACCGCGAGCTCGACGTCGCGGTCGTCGATCCCGCCCGCGACCACTGGTACCAACCCCTGTGGACCCTCGTGGGGGCCGGCGTCACCGACGTCGAGGAGACCCGCCGCGACCAGGCGAAGGTCATGCCGAAGGGCGTGACGTGGATCCAGGACGCCGTCGCCTCCATCGACGCCGACGCCCACGAGGTCACCCTCCAGGGCGGCGACACCGTCGCGTACGACCAACTCGTCGTCGGCCTCGGCATCGAGTACGACTGGGACGCCGTCGAAGGGCTGCGCGACGCCGTCGGTCAGGGCGGCGTCGTCTCCAACTACACCCCCGAGTACGCGCAAGCCACCTGGCGCGAACTGCAGGCGTGGACGGGCGGCCGCATGGTCTTCACCGCCCCCGCGGGTCAGATCAAGTGCGGCGGCGCGCCGCAGAAGATCATGTACCTCGCCGAGGACTACGCCCGGAAGCACGGCCTGCGCGAACGGACCGAGATCGTGGGCGCCTTCGCCGGCACCGTCATGCTGGGCGTCCCGGAGATCAACGAAACGCTCAACGGCATCGTCGAGAAGCGCGACATCGACATGCGCTTCCACCACGAACTCGTCGCCGTCGACGCCGAGGCCAAGGAGGCGGTCTTCCGCACGACCGGCGACCCCGACTCCGAGCGCATCCGCATCGGCTACGACCTGCTCCACGTCGTGCCCCCCATGCGCGCCCCCGCCCCCGTCCGCGACGGCGACCTCGCCGTCGCGGAGGGTCCGCACGCCGGCTTCGCCGACGTCGATCACGCCACCCTGCAGCACGTCCGGCACCCCGACGTGTTCGCGCTCGGGGACGTCGCGGCGCTCCCCACCGCGAAGACCGGGGCGGCGGTCCGCAAGCAGGCGCCCGTCCTCGTCGACCACCTCCTCGCGCACCGCGCGGGCGCGACGTCCGAGAAGGCCTACGCGGGCTACTCCTCCTGCCCCCTCGTCACCGGGTACGGCAGCCTCGTGCTCGCCGAGTTCGAGTACGGCAACACCTACAAACCGACCTTCCCCGTCGACCAGACGAAGGAACGGTGGGACATGTACATGCTCAAGCGGCACCTCCTGCCGCAGATGTACTGGCACGGCATGCTTCGCGGCCTCGCCTGAGGCCGCGCGGGGGGCGTGGGGTCGGCCGGCGACGGTTCCGTACCCCACCGTCGGGCCGCTCCGGCCTCGCTAGCCTGTGCGCATGAGGCACACGACGGCGCTCCCCCTCCTCCTCGCAGCCGGCGCGGCGCTCCTGCTCGCCGGCTGCACCCCCGCCCTCGGTCCGCAGGAAAGCGTCTACGACGCGCCGTACCCGGTGCGCGACGTGGAGCTGCCCGCCGACGACGCGGCGCACGACGCGCCGTTCGAGTGGTGGTACTGGGTCGGCCACCTGGAGACCGCGGACGGTCGCGAGCTGGCGTTCCAACTGACGTTCTTCGAGGCGTTCGCGCCGCCGGAGATTCGCGTGGCGGGGATCCCCTCGAACTGGTGGATCGAGAAGGAGATGGTCGCGCACGCCGCGCTCCACGACCTCGAGGCGGGCACGCACGCCAAGGCGCAGCGGGGCGTGCCGTGGGACGGCGAGGCGTCCCGCGTCGAGCTGGACGTCTCCATGAACGACTGGCGCGCCGTCCGCAGCGCGGACGGGGTGTCGCACCACCTGACGTTCACGGTCGGCGGGAGCGCCTTCGACCTGGTCCTGACGCCGGAGAAGCCGGCGTCGCTGCACGGCGAACGCCCCGGCATCCAGACGATGGGGCCGGGCGGCGTCAGCTACTACGTGTCGCACACCCGCATGGCGGTCGAGGGCACCGTCGCGCCGCACCGCGTGGTGCCCCTCGCGTGGCGGGCCGAACCGGTCACCGGGGAGGCGTGGTTCGACCACCAGTGGGGCGACTTCCGCATCGACGCGTTCGCCGGCTGGGATTGGTTCGCGATGCAGTTCGACGACGGCACCGAAGCGATGCTGTACCTCATCCGCGACGAGGACGGCACCTACCAGACGGTCGCGGGCAGCGTGATCGACGCGGACGGCGCCACGACGTACCTCACGCAGGACGACGTGGCGATCGAGCCGACCGGCGCGTCGTGGACGAGCGACGCGACGGGGGCGACGTACCCCGTCGCGTGGGACGTGCGCGTCCCCGACCACGACGTCGACGTGCGCGTCACCCCCCGCATCCTGGACAGCGAAATGGATACCCGCGCCACGACCGGCATCGTCTACTGGGAGGGCGCCGTGACGGTCGAAGGGTCGCGCACCGGGCGGGGCTTCGTGGAGCTCACGAACTACGACCGGTACCCCTTCGCGCCCGGCGACTGACGGCCCGCCGGGCCGCCCCCCCTCAGGGCGCCCCGGCCCGCCCGCGCATCGCGCCGTAGTGCTGCCACAGGACCCGCGCGGCCACCGCCCGCCACGGGGCCCACGCCTGGGCGAGGGTACGCAGGTCCCCCTCGCTCGGGCGGGCCGGGAGCGCGAACAGGTCGCGCGCCCCCTCGCGCAACGCCAGGTCGCCGGCCGCGAACACGTCCGCGCGGAGCAGCGCGAACGTCGCGTAGATCTCCGCCGTCCAGCGCCCGATGCCGGGCAGCGCCACCAGGGCCGCGACGACGTCCTCGGTCGGCGCGGTCCGGAGCGCGGCGTAGTCGAGGTCGGCGTCGGCGATGCCGCGCAGGTAGCGGATCTTCGGTCGGCTGACGCCCGCCGCGCGCAGCGCGTCGTCGTCCGCCGCGCGGATCGCGTTCGGCGTCGTGAGGCCGGCCGCGTCGAGCCGCCCCTGGATGGTGGCGGCCGCCGCCACGCTCAGTTGTTGCGACACGACGCTGCGAAGCAGCGCTTGGAAGCCGTCCGGCCGGGCGCGCAGCGGGGGCGGCCCCGCCGCCTCCACCGCCGCCGCGAAGCGCGGCTCCCGGGCCCCGAGCGCCCCCACGCCGGCGGCGAGCGCCGCCTCGTCCCCCAGGACCGCCTCGCCGGCCGGACCGCGTGGCGGCGTGGGGGCGTGGGCGTCCGGGTCGTGGGGCGCGTCGGGCGGGTCGGAGGCCGGCACGCCGGCACGGTACCCGCGCGGGCGTCGCTCAGGCCAGGAGTTCCCGGACCGCCGCGCGCACCGCGGCCGGCGCCCGCGCCCGGAGGCGTTCCGGGCGGCTCAGCGTCCGCAGCAGCACGTCCGACGCGGTCGGGGCCGCCGTCCGGACGACGTCGACGTCGGGTACGAGCGCCCGCGCGACGCCCTCGACCGTCACGAGGCTCTTGAGCAGCAGCCCGTACCCGGGCGGGATCGGAACGCGCTCGCGCTGCAGCAGCCGCAGGACCCCGAGCGCGAACCCGCGCAGGTCGGCGGGGTGGCGCTCGGTCAGGTGCGTCCGCAACAGCCCGTCGACCGCCGCGCGGATCGGTGCCTCCCGGTCGGGGGGCAGGGCCAGCCCCAGCGCGCGGGAGGCGCGCACGGCGCGGTCCGCGTCCCCGAACGCGGTCGCGACCAGCAGCTGCGCGATCGCCTCGCGCTCCGCGGCGGTGGTGGTGCCCACGATCCCGAAGTCGAGGTAGGCGATGCGTCCGTCGGGCGTCACCAGCAGGTTCGCGGGGTGCAGGTCGGCGTGGAACGCCCCGAGCTCCAGGACCTGCCGTAGGAACGCCGTCGCGCCGTGCACCGCCAGGCCGTGCGCGTCCACGCCCGCGCGCTCCGCCGCCCCGAGATCGCTCAGGCGCCAGCCGTCCACGAAGGTCGTGACCAGCACCCGCCGGGTCGTGTGGCGACCCACGACGCTCGGGACGAGGATGCGGGGGTCGTCGCGAAAGAACCGCGCGAAGCGCAGCGACGCGCGCGCCTCGACGCGCAGGTCCAGCTCCCGCGCCACGCTCGCCTCCACCTCCGCCACCAGCGCAGCGGGGTCCAGCCGCGCGACGGCGGGGAGGCGCGCCGCGAGGCGCACGACGCGGTAGGCCAGCGCGACGTCCTCGGCGAGCGCCGCCTCGACGCCCGGCTTCACGACCTTCACCGCGACCTTCGTCCCGGCCGGCAGCACCGGCCCCACGGCGGGCCGGTAGGGTCGCGCCAGCGTCGCGGCGTGCACCTGCGCGATGCTGGCGCTCGCGACCGGCGCGTCGTCCCACGACGCGAAGAGGGCGTCCGGCGCCGCCCCGAGCTCCCGCGCGACGACCGCGCGAATGGCGGGGGCGGGGTGGGGCGCCACCCGGTCGCGGAGCGCTCCGAGCTCGAACGCCAAGTCGGCCGGCACCAGGTCGGGCCGGACCGACGCGAGTTGTCCGAGCTTCACGAACGCCGGACCCAACCGCTCCAGCCCGCGCCGCACCTCGCGGGCGGCGGCGCGCGACGCCGCGTCGCCCCGCCGCAGCCCGAACCCACGGCGCCACGCGACCCGCGCACCGGTCCGCAGGGCGGTGGCCGCGATGGCGCGGCCGCGCCCCGCCACGTCAGGCCTCGTCGTCGGGCGTGAGGTGAGCGTGGAGGGCGTCCAGGGTGGCTTCGATCGACTCCAAGCGCGTGCGCACCTCCGCCACCTCGAACCGCAGCGCCTCCAGCGCCGCGTCGCCGTCCACCCGCCCGCCGGACGCGGCGGACGCGTCGGTGCCCGCCAGGCGGGCCTTCAGGGCCTCCTTCTCGCGGTGCACCTGCGCCGCGACGGCGTCCACGAACGCCGCCGTCCCGCCGGCCGTTGCGCCGGCCGCCGCGCCGGACGTCCCGTCCGCCGCCCCGGCGCCGGGCCCGGGCGCGTCCCGCGGTCCCGCTTCGCCGCGCGCCACCGCCGCCTTCCAGCCCTCGTCGGCCAGCTCGTGCACGAGCGCCCACGCCGCCAGGACGCTGCGCAGGTCGCGCGGGTCGCCGTCGTCCATGTCCCGTCCCTTCCGGGGCGCGCGCGGCGCACCCACCCACGCACGCTAGCAGCGGGCGCAGGGGCGCGCGAGGGCGGGCGTCCCGGCCCGCGTCCCCCGCCCCCCGACCGCCGTGCGCGCGGGGTCGCGGGGGCGTCCGCGCCTTCAGTGCAGGCGGTGCGCTTCGTGCGTCAGGTCGCCGGCCAGGAGTCGCTCGACCGCCTCGCGCGCGGGGCCCGGCGCGATCAACATCGCTTCGATGCCGGCGGCCTTCAGGTGCCCCTGCATGCCGCGCCCCATCCCACCGGCCAGGACGACGTCGCACCCCCGGATCGGATCCAGCATCGCGCGGTGGGCGTCCGCCCCCCCGTGACCGTGCCCCGAGCCGTGGGCAGGGTCGGCGTCGGGGTCGCGGGCCGGGTCGTGCGCCGCTTCGTGGGCGTGCCCCCGCCCGTCGCGCGTGGGTTTCTCGAGGGTTTCCTCCGCCTGGATGACGCCGTCCTTGGTCTCGAACACCAGGTAGGACCGTGCGCGCCCGAAGTGGGCGCTCACCGTGCGTCCATCGTCGCTCACGACCGCGATTCGCATGGCTCCTCCGTTCCCCTGTGGTGCCGCCCCCGGGGGATCTCCCGCCACGCCTCGAAATGTATCGCCGCCCGCGCTCCGGGGCGGTACGGGATGCGACCAACCCCCCGGGCGGCGGGCCCGCTCGGGCCCTACCGCGCAGGCCCGGGGTGCGCCCTGGGGCGCGGAACGCGAAGCGGGGTCCG
>JAVLCF010000088.1 GCA_031581195.1 Trueperaceae bacterium
CAGATCGACCGGCGCGTCGGGCGGACGCCAGCGCCGACCCTCCCCGAGCTCGAGGGCGCTGGCCGCCGGCCGCTCGGGGGCCGGCGTCGGGTCGCCCCCCAACAGCGCCGCGTCGGGCGTGGCGGGGCCGCCCCCGTCCCCGCCGGCGTAGGTGACGACCACGACGTCGCCGCGCGCCCGCAACGCTGCGCCGGCCGCCTCGCGGCCGGCCCGAAACCGGACCGGGAGCGCGGGGCGCGCGAACGCGTCGGGCCAGGCGACGCGGTCGTCCTCGGCGACGAAGTAGTCCTCGCGCTCGGGGGGGAGGTGCGCGCCGTCGGTCGCGCCGAGGATCCAGACGCGGGCGAAGCGACGCCCCTGCACCTGGTCGGCGTGCAGCAGCGCGACCCCGGCGGGCGGGCGTTCGCGGGGGGCGTCCTCCTGCAACAGCGCCGCCCACCAGGCGCGCACGTGCGCCCCGCCGTCGCCGGCGCCGGCGACGCGGCGGGCTTCGGCGAGGCGTTGCAGGGCGTGCTCGCGGAAGTCGCTGCGGGCGTCGGCGTCCCCCTCCGGGTCGGGTGCCTCGGGGCCGCCGTTCTCCCTCGGGGCGTGCACGGCGCTCCAGGCGGCGTCGACCAGCGTGCCGCCCCACGCGAGCAGGTCGGCGTCGGGGTCGGGCTCGAGGGCGTCGCTCCAGGCGCGCCAGCGCTCCCCGTCGCCGCGGGCGTCGGCGAGGCGGGCGATCGCGTCGCGGCCGGCGACGCCGGCGGCGAGGGCGGCGGCCCCGAGCGGCCGTAGGTCGGGCACCCCCAACAACCGTCCGGGGGTGGGGGCGTCCCCGAGCTCCAGCAGGTCGAGGAGGCGGCGCCCCTCGGGCGTGTCGGCGAGACCGCGGGGGGTTTCGTCCATCAGGCCGACCCCCGCCTCGCGGGCGAGGGTCCCCACCGCACGGGCCCGGCCGGGGGGCGCCACGATCGCCAGGTCGAGGGGATCCGCGCCGTCGGCGAGGGTCGCCTTGACGTCGCGCAGGACCCAGCGGGCCTCCGCGACGGGGTTGGCGAAGCGGTGCCGGTGGACGCGGACGTCGTCGCGGTCCGGGAGTTCTGCGTCGGGGGTCCGTCCGGGGGGCGGCGTGACGACGGCGAGGCGGACGGGAGCGTGGCGGGCGAGGGCGTCGGCGAGGCGGAGTTCGGCGGGGGCGACCTCGTCGACGCCGTCGAGCAGGACCCGGTCGGGCAGCAGGGCCGCGGTGGCGGGCGCGAGGTCCCCCTCGAGGACGCGCGCCGCTTCGCGGCGGAAGTCGTCGTAGTCCCAGGCGTCGCCCTTGAGCGCCTCGTAGCGGTGGTGGACGCGGCGGAGGCGGGCGGTCTCCGGGTCGTCGCCGGGCAGGCGGCCCGGGGCGAGGCCGTAGGCCTTGGCTTCGGCGATGGCGCGCGCGAACAGGCGCGCCTCCCCGGGGGTCGGGGGGTCGTCGCGGTCCTCGAGGAGCGCCGCGCCGACGGTCGCGAGGCGTCCGCTGCCGGTCAGGAGGGGCCGCAGGGCGCGGGCGTCGCTGAGGATGCGGTAGGCGAGCTGTTGCCAGGTGAGGACCTCGACGCCCAACACCGGCCCGTCGCGCACGAGGGCGCGCACGACGTGCGCGCGTTGGTCGCCGCGTCCGACCCACCAGACGCGCTCGCCGGCCGTCGCGGCGGCGCGCGCGTCCGCCGTCAGGAGGTGGGTCTTGCCCGCCCCCGGGGGGCCGACGAGGAGCTCGAGGGTCACGGGGGGAGGATACCGAGGGGGCCCGGCCGCGGCGGGGGGACGAGCGCGGTTCGGAGCGTCGCGGGGTGTGGCGGAGGTGTGCGCCGGCCCCCCGGCCCCCGCACGTCGCCATGGACGTGACGTCGTTCTGACGGTGGGCGAGCACGCTACCTTGGGTGCCGCTGGGCGCCCCATCCCAAGGAGGTCGGTCATGGTTCGTTTGCTCGTGCGTCACCCGGTGCAGGACTTCGCCGCCTGGAAGGCGGGCTACCTCTCCCCCGACATGAAGGGCATCCGCGATCGGTTGGGCGTCCGTCACGACGCGTTCTACACGACCGTGGAGGACGTGAACGACGTTCTGGTCATCCACGACTTCGATTCCGCCGACGCCGCGCAGGCGTTCCTCGCGGACGGGGAGCTGCAAGCGGCCCTCGGGACGCTCGGCGTGGCGGGCGAACCCAAGATCCAACTGTTCGACCACCCCTGACCGGGGGGCCGACCCCACCGACGGCGCGCGGCGACGAAACCGGGGTCGGTGCCGTTCGGTCCCTGCATGCGGTGGGCGCGCCGCCGGCCCCCCACGCGGGCGAGTGCGGCCTCGCGAGTCCACCCGGAGGGGTGGCCTCGCGAGGCCGCGAACGTCGTGGTGCCTGCGGCGCGCGCGGATCCGTTTAGTTGCAGGTGTCCCCTGCGGTCCACTGGGGATGACGACCGGTTTTCCGTGCGAATCCGGCATTGGTAGCAAAGTCCGTGGGGGTTACGTCCGCACCCTGCGAGTATTGGTCGTCCGCATTGATGTCGTCCACGCACCATTCACTGAGGTTCTGATCGAACGCAGCGGCACCTTTGAACATCCTCTCCATGCCGTTCTCTCGGCTGCCGTCCGTATCCGCCCATAGGCGCACGGAGGACGTATCCCAGGAGCCGATGTCTCGGTCGAAGTCCGTCGCTGACAGGAACATGGCCTCCATGTCATCGACGAGACCCGTGTCCCACGAGCCGATATCTTGGTTGAATGGCGTTTTCCTGAACATGAACGACATGTCCGTCACGCTGCTCGTCACCCACTCGCCGATCGGTTGGTCGAACGCCGAAGCGCCGTTGAACATCTCGTTCATGGTGGTCACGCGACTCGTGTCCCAATCCCCGATCGGCTGGTCGAAGGCAGCCGCGTTCTCGAACATGTCTTCCATATTCGTCACGCGACTCGTGTCCCAATCCCCGATCGGCTGATCGAAGGCATCCGCGCCCTCGAACATCTCCTCCATGGTCGTCACGTTCGCCGTATCCCACCCCCCGATGGGTTGGTTGAACGAAACCGCGTCCTCGAACATATCCTCCATCGTCGTCACGCGACTCGTGTCCCAATCCCCGATCGGCTGGTCGAAGGCAGCCGCGTTCTCGAACATGTCTTCCATATTCGTCACGCGACTCGTGTCCCACTCGCCGATCGGCTGGTCGAAGGCAGCCGCACCGTCGAACATGTTGCTCATGTCGGTCACGTGGCTCACGTCCCAATCGCCGATCGGTTGGTCGAAGGCAGTCGCGTTCTGGAACATGTCGTCGGTGATGCTCACGCGGCCTACGTCCCAAGCTCCGATCGGTTGGTTGAAGGCGGACGCGCCCTCGAACATGTTCTCCATCGTGACGACGTTCGCCGTGTCCCAGGTGCGGAGGTCTTCATCGAAGGAGGCTTCGTCCTGGAAGAGGTAACTCATGTCGGTGACGCCGCTCGTGCACGTCGTCGGGAGGAGGTCCCAGCCCGTGGCGCCGTCGCCGTCGACGATGAGTTCGTCGATCGTGGACACCGTCGTGTCGGTGCCGCTAAGGCTCCGCTTGGTGTACGCCTGACGCCCCACGGTGCCCGTCTCTCCGACGTTGGCGGCCGGGCACTTAACCGTGACGCCGTTCGGAGCGCGGTAGAAATCGTCGCCGTTCGGCGTGAGGGTGAGACGTGCGGTGGCGGCGAGGGGGACGCCGTCGACGGTGGCGGTGACGTCGAGCGTGACCGGGTTGAGGCCCGCCGTGTAGGTCGCGGTGTAGCGCCCGTCACCTTGGTGCGTGGCAGGGGTGATGCGTTCGCTGGGGATGTTCGGGAACTCGACGGGGGCCGTGGCGTCGAGGGCGTCGCCCTCGGCGTTTGCGAGCTGAACGGTGATGTGTGCGGTCGATGCACCGTCGGCCGGGATCGCGGAAGGCTCGACCGCGATCGTCCCTTTCGTGGGGTCGATGGAGCTCGGGGCCTCCGTGGTCGTGAGGGTCATCGTGTCGGTGGCGCTGGGATCGAGGGCGCTCGTGACCGTGATGCGGGTGCGGCCTTCGCCGCGAGCGGTCACGACGCCCGCCGCGTCGACCGTCGCGATGCCCTCGTCGGCACTCGTCCAGGTGAGGGTCGTGTCGGGCGCTCCGGTCGTGACGAGGGTCGTGTCGAGTTCGAGGGTTTCGCCCACGGCCACGGTCGCTTCGTCGGGCTTCACATCGAGGGCGTGCACCGCCACCTCGTTCGCACCGACGAGCTCCACGGGAAGGACGAGCGTGGCCTCGGCGTCCTCGTCGATCGTCGTGCGTATCCCATTGCGCTCGTCCCGGGATTGCGTTCCGGTGTCGGCACTCGACGGTGCGCGTTCTCCGGTGAGATGGAGAACCGTCGTGCCGACGTCGACACCCTCGGGCACAACAACGCTCACGCGGAACGTGGCGTCGTCGTCCACCGTGGTGGCACCCAACGGGACGTGGGCATCCCCGAGGAACAGCCCGACGAGAGTGCCGGGCTGGAAGCCGGCTCCCGTCACGTCCAGTCGGCCCGCCGCCTGCGCGCGCAACGTCACGTCCGCCGCCACGACGGGCAGCCGGTCCCCCGTGCCCGCTTCGGCGTGCACACGGGTCGAGATGGTCTCGGCCGCGACCTCGAGTCCGCCGGCGTCCACGATGGGCGTGACGCCAGTTACCTCCCCCGCGAGGCGGGCCGCGGCGGTGCCGTGCCCCTCGAGCGGCAGCTCGTCCGAAACCGGGAGTGTGCGTGTGACGGCGATGGTGGCGGTCCGCCGGACGTCCTCGAACGTGGTGCTTTGCGCCGTAACGGTAGCGGTGCCCGGCGCGACGGCCGTCACCACGTTGTCCTCGACGCGCACCACGGAGGCGTCGCTACCGGACCAAGCGAGATCAGGATCGAGGAGGGACGTATCGTCGCTCCCTCCGATGGCGTACAGCGGCTCTAGCGTCAGGCGACTGCCGGGCACGAGCATGTGGACGTCGCCCTGCGCAAAGCGGATCTCCGCCAAGCGCCCATCGGATGGGGGGGCGTCCGAGGTGTCCGCGTTGCAGGCGGCGACGGAAATCAGGGCGGCGACGACCAGAAGGGCCCAGGTGACGGCGCGGTGGAGCATGGGAGTGGCCTTTCGGGAGTGACGTAGGGTTCGACGAACTACGAGCATCGCAAGCGTAACGGTTCTGCATCAGCGAATGCAAAGGGCGGGCGGATGCCCCTACGGCGCTCCGGGGTCGAACCCCGGTCGTCGGGCGGGGCCCCGTACGCTCCGGGCGCCCCTCTTCGGCCGCGAGCGATGGGTCTTTGTTGCGTTTAGAACGACGTATCTAGCTAGGCATGGGCCCGCAGACCCAGCGAGCGTCACGCTTCGCGTCCACGTCGCCACGCGAACCAATGGCTTCAGATCGCCCCCGCACGGCGGTCGGCGCGATGCGCGCTGCACCGTAAATCATGTAACGTTTCGGTCGATGCGATGCGTGTCGGGTTCGGCGCTCCGGCACCGCTCCAGCGCCCGTCATGCGCCGCGAACGGGGGTCGGGTGGATCGCCCGCCCCCGCCGACCCCTCACCCCACGAGCAGCGCCCCCCCGAGCGCGTCGGGGTCGGTGAGGGGGAGGCGACAGGCGAAGCCCTCGCACACCCAGGCGGCCGCGCGGCCCTCCACGGTGGTGCGGCCCTCGACGAGCGGGCCGGCATCCGGCGCGGGCGCGCGCTGGACGACCCACCCGTCGAGCGGCTGGGCGGCCACCGCGGCCCAGAGGTCGGCGCCGCCGACCTCGTCCGGCCCGGTGACGGCCACCTCGCGCGGCGGAGCGCGCATGACGTCGAGCAGGTAGAGGGCGCTCGCGAGCGCCTGGGGGTGCTTCGCGGCGCCCTCGGCGAGGGGGGCGGCGACGCCCCGCGCCCACGCTTCGGCGTCGGCGTCGCCCGTCCGGCGCGCGACGCGCCACACGAGCTCCGCGGCGGCGAGGGTATCGGAGGGTTGCGGGCCGTCAACGACGCTGCGCGGCGCGACGCGCAGCGGCCCGTTCGCGTCGCCGTCGCGCGCGACCGTCGTCGGGTGGCCGTCGTCGTCCACGAACGCCGCGCGGATCCGTGCGGCGTGCACGTCGGCGGCGGCGAGCCAGCGGGGGTCGCCGTCGGCGTGGTGGAGCTCGAGCAGTCCGAGCCCGAACGAGGCGTGATCCTCGAGGAGGGCGGGGAGGCCGACGCGACCGCGGTGGGCGCGCCGCCTCCAGGTGCCGTCCTCGCGCGGGAAGGTCGCGAGCGCGGCGTCCGCCGCGCCGCGCGCGAGGTCCACCCAACGCGGCTCGCTCAGCAGCCGGCCGGCCCGCGCGAGGCCCTGGATCGCCAGGCCCTGGAGGCTGAGGAGGACCTTGTCGTCGCGCGCGGGGCGGGGGCGCCGGGCCCGGACGCCGTGAAGGAGCATGCGGAGCGCCGCGAGGCGGGCGTCCGCGTCGGCCTCGCTCGTCCCGAAGCGCGCCGCGAGGGTGGCGGCGTCCGCCGCCTCGCGCAGGACGTGGGCCCCTTCGAACGCCCCCGCGCCCTCCACCCCGAAGGCGGCGCGCGCGAAGGGGATCTCGGCCTCGCCGTACGCCTCGGCGACGGCGGCGTCGAAGGCCTGGGCGGTCCAGGCGTAGAACGCCCCCTCGCGGTGCTGGCCGTCCTCGTCCTCGCTGTCGGCGTCGAGGGCGGTGGCGAAGGCGCCGTCCTCGAGCCGCATCTCCGCCTCGAGCCAAGCGGCGATCGCGCCGGCGGCGTGCGCGTGCCCGACCTCGCCCGTCCGCAGGTGGGCTTCGGCGAAGCGGGGCAGCAGTTGGGCGTTGTCGTAGAGCATCTTCTCGAAGTGCGGGACCGCCCAGGCGGCGTCGGTGGCGTACCGGGCGACGCCGCCCGCGAGGGGGTCGGCGATGCCGCCGGTCCGGAGGGCGTCGAGGGTGCGGTCGGCCAACGCCCGCGCGTCGGACTCGGGGCGGGTGGCCAGCCAGCGCAGGGCGGCGTGCGGCGGGAACTTCGGGGCGTCCCCGAACCCCCCGTGCCGGGCGTCCTCCTGCGCCGCGAGGGCGGCGAGGGCGTCGGCGGCGACGTCGGGGAGGGCCGCCTCGCGGGGGGCGGGGTCGACGCGGGGGGTGGGCGCCGCCATGCCCCGCCGCACGTGGTCCTCGAGGGTGGCGGCGTCCTGCAGGAGCGCCTCGCGGCGGTCGGTCCAGGCCTCGTGGATGGCGCCCAGGACGCGGCGGAAGGAGGGGATGCCGGGGCGTTCGGTGGCGGGGAAGTAGGTCCCGGCGAAGAACGGACGTCCGTCGAGGTCGGTGACGGCGGTGAGCGGCCAGCCGCCGTGCCCGCGCATGGCCTGCAGGGCCGCCATGAAGACCGCGTCGACGTCGGGGTGTTCCTCGCGATCGATCTTGATCGCGACGAAGCGCGCGTCGAGGTACGCGGCGAGGTCGGGGTCGCGGAACGACTCGCGCTGCATGACGTGGCACCAGTGGCAGGTGGCGTAGCCGATCGAGACGAGGACCGGCACGTCGCGCCGCCGGGCTTCGGCGAAGGCGTCGGCGCCCCAGGGCCGCCAATCGACCGGGTCGTCGGCGTGCTGGAGCAGGTAGGGGCTGGCGGCGTCGGCGAGGGCGTTCATGACGGGAACGCTAGCAACGGTTTCGCGGCGGGCGCGTCGGGTAGCCTCGCGGCATGGACGTGTCCGGCATGCGCACCGAGTACCGCCGCGGTCGGCTCGACGCCGAGGCGTTGGGGGCCGATCCGCTGGCGGCGCTGGCGGCGTGGATCGAGGCGGCCGACGCCGCCGGTGCGGAGGAACCCAACGCGATGGCGTTGGCGACGGTGTCGGCGGACGGGGTGCCGTCGGCGCGGTTCGTGCTCTGCAAGGGCGTCGCGCCGGGCGGGGCGGAGGCGCCGGGCACGGTGCGCTTCTTCACGAACTACGCGAGCCGCAAGGGCCGCGACCTGGACGCGACGGGGGTGGCGGCGGCGACGTTCTGGTGGGACCGGCTCGAGCGCCAGGTGCGGCTCGAGGGCACCGTGGCGCGCCTCGATCCGGAGGCGTCGGACGCCTACTTCGCGTCCCGCCCGCGGGGCAGCCGCGTCGGGGCGTGGGCGTCGCCGCAGGGCCGGGAGGTGGACGGCCGGGAGGCCCTGGAGCGCCTCGCGGCGGAGGCGGAGGCCCGCTTCGAGGGGCAGGACGAGGTGCCGCGCCCGCCGTTCTGGGGTGGCTACGCCCTCACGCCGACGTACGTGGAGTTCTGGCAGGGGCGCGCGAGTCGCCTGCACGACCGCATCGCCTACGCCTGGACCGAGGGCGCCTGGCGCACGTCGCGGCTGGCGCCCTGAGGCCCCCCGTCACGCGCACGCGCCCCGCCGGAGCGGGGCGCGTGCCTGGGTCGTGGGGCGTGAAGGGCGGGGGGGTCAGTCGTCCGCGTCGTCGCCCATCGGGGCGGGCGCTGCGCCGTCGGTCGGGGAGGGCAGGCGGTCCGGGAAGGTCTCGACGTCGGCCGCCTCGATGAGGGCGTCGACGTCCGCCTGCGTCGCTTCGCTGAGCAGCTGCCCGCGGAGCGCCTCCTCGACGTCCTCGAACGCTTGAACGCCGCCCTCGCGGACCTCCTCGACGAGGATGACGTGCTGACCGAACTGCGTCTCGACGGGCCCGACGACCTCGCCGGCGTCGGCGGCGAAGGCGGCCTCCTCGAACGGCGCGACCATCATGCCGCGCTCGAAGCAGCCGAGGTCGCCGCCGTCGGGCCCGCTGGGCCCGGTGCTGCGTTCGGCGGCGAGGTCGGCGAAGTCGGCGCCGCCGTCGAGCTCGGCGAGGACGGATTCGGCGTCCTCGACGGTCTCGACGAGGATGTGCCGGGCGCACACCTGCGCGCCGGTCGTGAACTCGTCCTGGCGGGCGTCGTAGGCGGCGCGGACGGCGCCCTCCTCGAGGCTCTGCTCCGCTTCGACCGCCTCGAAGAGGCCGCGGATCCGTTCGTCCTCCTCGAACAGCGTGCGCAGCATCGCTTCGCTGCCGATGCCGCTGTCCTGCAACAACTGATCGAACGACGCCTCGTCGGGGAGGCCGTTCTTGGCCTGGTCGATGCGGGCCTGCACCGCCTCCATGTCGGGTTCGATGCCGCGCGCGTCGGCGGCGGCGAGGAGCGCGAACTCCTGGCCGCGCTGCTCGAGGTACTGCGGCGCGAAGCTGGCGAGCTGCGCGCGGAGCTGGTCGTTGAGGGGGGTGCCCTGTTGCGCGGCGAGGCTGCGCAGGGCGATCTCGAAGCGCTGCTCGAACTCCGACAGCGTTTCGGTCTGCTCGCCGAGGCGAACGACGACGGGGTCGTCGGCGTCCTGGGCGAGGGCGAACGGGGCGGCGAGTGCCGCGAGGAGGGCGAACGTGAGGATCGAGAAGCGTCGCATCGGGGGTGACCCTAGCAGGGGGCCGGGATGAGAGGTGTGAGGTGCCGCCGGAGGCGTTCAGTCGCCGGCGGCGGTCGCGCCGCG
>JAVLCF010000089.1 GCA_031581195.1 Trueperaceae bacterium
GACGCTGCCGGAGGCGGGCGTGCATCGGGGCCGCCTCGAGGTGGCGCCGGACGGTACGCCGTCGCTGACCCTCGCGCCGTTCACGCCGCCCCGCCGCCGGGGGGCGGGCGTGCCGGTCGCGTGGGCCGACGAGGTCGTCGACGCGGACGCGTGGGTGCGTCGCCACAAGACCCGCGACCGCGCGATCTACGACCGGGGGATGCGCGAGGCCGCCGCGCGAGGCCTCGCCGACCTGGTCTACCGCAACGACCGCGGCACCCTCGCCGAGGGCGCCGTCAGCACCGTCTTCGTCCGCCGGGGGGGCGTCTGGTGGACGCCCCCCGTCGCCGACGGCGCCCTTCCGGGGGTGCTGCGCGAACGGCTGCTGCGGCGCGGCCGCGTGCGCGAGGGTTCGCTGACGCCCGCGGACGTCGAGGCCGCCGACGACCTGGCGATCGGGAACGCCCTGCGCGGGCTTCGCCGCGTCCGGTTCGTGGCGCCCGACGCGCCGCCCGACGGCCCGGCCTCCGGGCCGCGCCCGTGACGTCAGACGCCGAGCGCGCGGGCGGCGAGGAGGACGGCGAAGCCGGCGAGGGCGGCGGTGGAGACCGCCTGGAGGGCGGTGCGGACGCGCGCCCCGAGGCGGGCGGCCGCCCCGAACGCCGTGACGAGCGCGACGCCGCCCCCGACGAGGGCGGCGTAGAAGGCGAGGACGAGCGCCGCTCCGTGCAGCGGACCGCGGCCCCAGGCGCTGACGGTCAGCGGCCCCAACACCAGCGCCCAGAACGTCCACGGGGCGGGGTTGAGGACGTTGACGAGGGCGGCGCGCAGGAGGCCACCGCGCAGGAGGCCACCGCGTCGGGGGCCACCGTGCGCCGTGCCGGGGGGCGCGGCGGCGTCGGGCTCCGGGGGTGGGGTCCGGCGGAGGGTCCGGGCGCTCTCCCACGCGAGCCCGGCGACGACGAGCGCGCCGACGCCCGCCAAGCCCCGTAGCAGACCGTCCGGCGCGCGCGCGAGGAGGGTCAACGCGACGGCGGCGACGAGCCCGTCGCTCAGCAGGGGCCCGAACGCCAGCGGCCAACTGCGCCCGGCGCCGTCGCGGAGGGTGCGGGCGACGAGGAACGCCTGGAAGGGTCCCGGCTGCGAGGCGGCGGCCAGCCCGAGGCCGAACGCCGTCCAGGGAGCGGCCGCGGCGAGGCCGGCGGCGTCGCTCACCCGTCGTCCGCGTCGTCGTTCCGGCGGGCGTGCCCGGGCGCGAGCAGGTCCCGCGCTTGGGCGTACAGGTCGTTGCGGCGACCCTGCGCGGCGCGTTCGCGCTCGCGGGCCCGTTCGTCGCGCCGCACCTCGCGTTGCCGCCACGCCCGGTCGGGCGGCAGCGACGACGCCTCGAACGGCTGGATGGGGGGCGCCAGGTCGCAGGTCGCGTCGAGCTCCTGCTTGAGCAGCGTCTTGAAGCCCAGCGCGTGCCCGGGCTCACCGACCCGGGCGCGGGCCCGCTCGATCGCCGCCTCGACGGCGTCGAACCCGAGGGCGCTCCACGCCTCGCGCTCCGGCGCCTCCTCGATCAACGTGGGGTAGAGCGGTCCGAACGCCGACCGGAGGCGCGCGACGACGCGGTCGCGCCCCGGCGTTCCGCCGGCGGGTGGGGGGGTGCGGGCGGCCATGGGGGATGCTACCGCGCGCTACCCTGCGCCCCATGGAGCCCCTCCTCACCGTCCTGCGGGTCCTCGTCGCCGCCGCCTTCGTCGCCGCCGCCCTCGTGAAGCTGGTGCTGCCCCCCGCCGCCCTCGCGCGCGTCGGGATGCAGGTCGTCGCGGGCCTGCCCCGCCGCACGGTCGTCGCCGTGGCGGCCCTCGAGGGGCTCGGCGCGGCCGGCCTCCTCGCGCCGAGCCTGCTGGGCGCGCCGCCGACGCTGGCGCGCCTCGCGGCCGCCGGATTGGCGGCGTTGATGGTCGGCGCGTCGTGGTTGCAGGTGACCCACCGCCGCTCGCTGGGGGCGGCGATCTCGATCGCGATGCTGACGCTCGCCGCGGCGTTGGCGGTGACGCCGGGCACGCCGCTGGATCCGCTGTGAGCGACGCGATGGACGGGGCGGGGGCCGGGCCGTCGCCCGGGGCGGCCCGGCTCGATACGCGGGACGGGCTGCTGGACGCCCTGATCCGCATCGACTCCGTCAATCCGGCGCTCGACCCGGCCCGTGCGGGGGAGGGCGAGCTCGCGCGGTTCGTCGCCGGCTGGGCCCGCGCGCGCGGGCTGCACGTCACCTGGCTGGAGGGCACGCCCGGTCGGCCGAGCGTGATCGTGCGCAGCGGCGACGGGGCCGGCGGCCCGGCGCGGGGCGGGGGGCGGGTCCTGCTGAACGCGCACCTCGACACGGTCGGGGTGGCGGGCATGGAGGCGCCGTTCGTCCCGCGCGAGGTGGACGGCCGCACGTACGCGCGCGGCGCGATGGACATGAAGGCCAGCCTCGCCGCCTGCCTGCGGGCGGTCGAGGCGGCGGCGGGCGAGGCGCGCGCCGGACGCCTGATGGGGGAGGTGATCCTGACCGCCGTCGCGGACGAGGAGCACGACAGCCTCGGGACGCGCGAAGCGTTGGCGGCGCTCGCGCCGGAGGGTCCGGTCGACGTCGCGGTGGTGACGGAACCGACCGACCTGACGCTGCACGTCGCCCACCGCGGCTTCGCGGTCGTCGACGTGACGTTCGCCGGGCGCGCGTCGCACACGTCGCGTCCCGCCGACGGCGTGAACGCCGTGACGCACCTCGGGCGCCTCCTGCACGCCGTCGAGCGGGCGAACGCCGCCCTCGCGGCGGGTCCCGCCCACCCGCTCCTGGGGGCGGGCGCCTGGCAGGCGGTGCTCGCGTCGGGGGGCCGCGAGTTGTTCACGACGCCCGATCGCGCCACGGCGTCGCTCGAGCGGCGGACGGTGCCGGGCGAGCGGGCGGCGGGCGCCGGCGGCGCGGAGGACGAGGTGCGCGCGTGGTTGGCGGCGCTCGCCGAGGACGACCCGGACGTGCGCGCGGAGGTGCGGACGGTCGTGGCGCGCGAGGCGTTCGAGGCGGGGGAGGCCTCCCCCGCCGCCGCGCACGTCGCCGCCGCCGCGGAGGCGGTGACGGGGGCCGCCCCGGCGCGCCTCGGGGCGCCCTACTGGACCGACGCCGCCCTGGTGGCGGACGCCGGCCACCCGACGGTCCTGTACGGGCCCGTCGGGGGCGGCATCCACCAGCCGGGCGAGTGGGTGGACCGGGCCAGCGTCGGGGTGCTGGAGGCGGTGCTGGGCGCGCTCGTGCGCCGCGTCGCCGGCTGAGGCGGTGGGCGGCTCAGCCGGTGCGCAGGACGGCCCGCCAGGCGCCCATCGGCGCCGACGTTTCGCTGGGGTCGGCGGCGTGCGCCTGGTGCAGCCCGCCCAGCAGCGCGGCGATCTCGGTCTGCAGCGCCTGCGCGGCGCGCTCGACGCGGCCGGCGTCGTAGCCGCGTTCGGCGAGCTCGAGGGTCATGTCGAGCCCGGCGACGCGGCCGACGATGCGGCCGAGGTCCACCTTGCGGCGTTGCGGCACGTCGCCGTCGAGGCGGACGTGCAGCAGGTCGCCGAGCCGTTCGGCGGCGCGGGCGGTGAGGGCGTGCCCGCGGAGGTAGACGTCGAGGCGCGCCTCGTTCGCCGCCTTCATGGCCTTGAGGGTCGTGCCGGCGATCTGTTCGTAGAGGATGTCGTTGCTGCCCTCGAAGATCTGGAACGGGCGCGAGTCGACGAGGCTTCGGCCCGCGACGTGATCGAGCTTGTAGCCGGCGGCGCCGACCAACTGCAGGAGCGACTGCGCGGCGGCCTGCATCTTGTCGGTCACGACGGTCTTGACGACGTTCGCGCGGAGGCCGTCCTTGGCGAGGTCGGCGGCGGGGTCGGCGTGCTCCGCGGCGTGCAGGTTCATCGCGTCGGCCAGCGTCACCGACGCCTGCAGGTCGGCGAGGCGGCGGCGCACCTGGTCGTAGTGCAGGAGGCTCTTGCCGCCCACGGCGCGGGTGCGGACGTGCTCGAGCGCTTCGTCGGCGAGGCGGTGCAGGAACCCGAGCGCCATGCCGGGGAACTGCAGGCGGCTGCGGTGCAGGAGGTCCAGCATCATCGTGAGGCCGTTGCGGGTCGGCTCGAGCCGGTGGGCGGCGGGGACGCGCACGTCGACGGCGTTGCGGCCGTAGGGGATCGGGTACAGCCCGAGCGCGTGGAAGCGTTCCTCGACGACGAGGGCCTGCTCGGGGTCGTGCGCGTCCAGCACGAAGAAGTCGACGTCGCGCGCAAGGCGTCCGTCGTCGCCCCGCTTGCGGGCGGTCATGAGCCACAGGTCGGCGAGGCCGGTGAGGCCGGCCCAGTGCTTCGTGCCGCGGATGCGGTAGTCCTCGCCCTCGGGCGTCCAGGCGGTCTCCATCGACAGCGCGTCGGAGCCGTAGTCGGGTTCCGTGATCATGAGGCCGCCCATGTTCTGGTGGTCGAGGAAGCGGGGGAAGACCTCGTTCTGGACGCTCGCGTGGGCGTACTTCGCGACCGGCTGGAGGAACAGCGCGCCGTTGATGCCCATCGTGAGCGCCATCGCCAGCGATTCGTAGGCGCTGCGTTCCAGCATCGCGAGGCCGCCGGCGACGCCGTCCCCGCCCTCGGCGGGGGCGCCGGCGCGCCCGCCGAAGCGGTGCGGGACGAAGACCGACAGCGGCTTCGTCGCCAGCAGCGCCCGCAGGTCGGCGGGGGGGAGGCCACGCCGGAGGTGCACCCCGGCGCCGTCCGGCGATTCGCGGAACACCCGGCGGAGCACGGCCGCGTAGCGGTCGAGGAAGGCGTCGAGGGACGCCTCCGCGTCGGGCGCCCGCGGTGCGTCGGGCGCGGCGGTCGGGGGGGTGTCGGCAGCCTGCATCACGCGCGCAGTCTACCCGGTGGCGGGGGGCGATTTCGGGCCCGCGCGCACGGTCGCTCGGGTAGCCTCGGAGCGTGAGCGTCCGCGAGCGGGTGGGCACCGTCATCTTCGAGACCGACACGCCGGCGGGGCGCGCGTTCGACGTCGCGCTCCTCGTCGCGATCGTCGCGAGCGTCGCGCTGGTGGTGCTGGAGAGCGTCGCGGGCGTCCGAGAACGCTGGTTGCGGGAACTGCGCATCCTGGAGTGGGGGTTCACGGCGGCGTTCACGCTCGAGTACGTCGTGCGCATCGGGTCGGCGCGGCGCCGCGCGCGGTACGTCCGCAGTTTCTACGGGGTGATCGACCTGTTGGCGATCCTCCCGACCTACCTCAGCCTCGTGGTGGCGGGCTCGCAGTACCTGGCGGTGGTGCGGGCGTTGCGGTTGTTGCGGGTGTTCCGGGTCCTCAAGGCGATGCGGTTCGTGGGGCAGGCCAACGTCCTGGGGGCGGCGCTCCGCGCGAGCCGCGAGAAGATCACCGTCTTCCTGTTCACGGTCCTGACGTTGGTGTTGATCCTCGGGTCGGCCATGTACCTCGTCGAGGGGCCGGCGCACGGCTTCGACGACATCCCGACCGCGACGTACTGGGCGATCGTGACCCTCACGACCGTCGGGTACGGCGACATCGCGCCCGGCACCGCGGCCGGCAAGGCGCTGGCGGCGGGGGTGATGATCCTGGGCTACAGCATCATCGCGGTGCCGACCGGCATCGTGACGAGCGAGATCACGCGGGCGTCCGCGCCGCGCATCCGCGAGGCGCGCTGCCCGACCTGCGGGGTCGGGGGGCACGCGGTGGACGCGACCTACTGCCGGGCGTGCGGCGCGCCGCTGGACGGCGCGCCGCCCCACGAGGAGGAGGCGACGTGAACGACGAGGGGACGACCGACGCGACGTGGACGCTGCGCACGGACGGCTTCGAGGAGGCCGTCGTCGCGCGGGACGGCAGCAACTTCCTGACCGGGAACGGCTACCTCGGGGTGCGCGGCACCCTCGAGCCGTGGCGCGCGGAGCGCTTCCCGGCGGTCACGCTGTCGGACAGCTACGACCAGGCCGACGGGCGGTGGCGGGAGCTGGTGACGGTCCCGAACGGGCTCTACGCGTCGCTGGAGGATGCGGACGGGCGCGCCTACCTGGCGGCGACCGACCCGGCGGTGCTGCGGCGCACCCTCGACCTGCGGACCGGCACGCTCCGGCACGCCTACGCGCCGTCGGGCCCCGCGGGCGTGTCGGTGGTGACGGAGCGCTTCGCGAGCTACGCGGACCTGCACCTGGTCGCGTCGCGCCTGCGGATCGCCGCGGAACGGGCGGTCGAGCTGACCCTGGACGTCGGGATCGATCGCGACGTGTGGAGCCTCCACGGCGACCACTTCGCCGAACGCCGCGACGTGCGCGCGGCCGCGCCGGACGGCGATCCGGTGCACGACCGACTCGGGGTGGATCTCGTGACCGTCGAGCGGGGCGTGCCGATCGCGGTCCGCGAGGGGGTCGCGGTGACGGCGTCGGGCGGCGCGCGGGTCGCGGCGGAGGCGGTCCCCGCGACGGGGGACGGCCGGCGGGTGCGGCGCCTGCGCCTGACGCTCCCGGCCGGGGGGGAGGTGACGCTCCTGCGCGCCTTCGCGGTCGCGAGTGCGAACGACGTCGACCCCGCCACGGACGTGGGTGGCGACCCGGCGGGGGCGGCGGAGGCGAGCGTCGCACAGGCGTTGGCGGCCGGGTGGGAGGCGCTGCACGCCGCGAACGCCGCCTCGTGGGCGGCGTACTGGGCGGTCGCGGACGTCGAGGTGGACGGCGACGTGGAGGCGCAGGTCGCGCTGCGGTTCGGGATCTACCAGAACCGGATCGCGACGCCCGCGCACTCCGACCGCCTCCCGGTCGGGGCGCGTGGCCTGTCGTGCCAGGCGTACCAGGGGGCGGCGTTCTGGGATCAGGAGACGTACAACCTGGTGCCGTGGCTGCACGCCGATCCCGCGGTCGCGCGGGCGTTGCTGGTCTACCGCTGGCGGACGCTGGACGGGGCCCGAGCGAAGGCGAAACGCCTGGGCTACGAGGGGGCGTTCTACGCGTGGATCAGTGGGGACGACGGCGAGGAGTTGTGCCCCGACTGGTTCTTCCGGGAGGTGGTGACGGGGCGCGACATCCGCAACCACTTCAACGACCAACAGATCCACGTCGCGCCCGACGTCGTCGTGGCGATCGATCGGTACCTGACCGCGACCGGCGACGAGGCGTTCCTGCACGATCACGGGGCGGAGGTCGCCTTCGAGGTGGCGCGCTTCCTCGCGTCGCGGGTCGTGTGGGTCCCGCACCGGGCGCGCTGGGAGCTCCACACGGTGCTCGGGCCGGACGAGTACCACGAGTTCGTCGACGACGACGCCTTCACGAACCACCAGGCGCGGCGGGCCTTGCGGTTCGCGGCCGACGTCCACGCCCACCTCGCGAGCGACGCGCCGGAGGTCCTGGAGCGGGTGGCGGCGGCGACCCGTCTTCGCGACGAGGAACCCGCGACCTGGCGGGCGGTGGCGGAGGGGTTGTTCGTGCCGGAGCCCGACCCGGCGACCGGCGTGATCGAGCAGTTCCGCGGGTACTTCGCGCACGAGGACGTGACCCCCGACGTGCTGCGGGAGCGCCTGATCGACCCTGGCGAGTACTGGGGGTGGCCGATCGGGGTGGCGGTCCACACGCAGGTGCTCAAGCAGGCGGACGTCCTGCAGCGCCTGGTGCAGGAGGGGGACACGCCGCGCGAGGTGCTGGAGGCGAACTACGCGTACTACGAGCCGCGCACCCAGCACGGCAGTTCGCTCAGTCCCTCGGTGCACGCGATCGCCGCCGCCCGACTGGGCCGGTCGGACGACGCGCTCGGGTACTTCCGCAAGAGCGCCCTCACCGACCTCGCGGGCGACTTCAAGACCGTGAGCGGGGGGACGTTCATCGGGGGGGTGCACACTGCGGCGTGCGCCGGCACCTGGCAGGCCGCGGTGGAGGGGTTCGGGGGCCTGTGGGTCGATGCGGACGGGCTGCACGTCGCGCCGGCGCTGCCCGAGGGGTGGACGCGGCTGCGCTTCACGGCGACGTTCCGCGGCCGGCGGGTGGTCGTCGAGGCGACGCGGGACCGCGTGACCCTGACGGGGGCGGCGGCGAACGACGGGGCGGTGCCGGTGACGGCGTACGGGGTGCGTCACGAGGTGGCGCCCGGCGCGTCTCGGGTCGCTTTCCCGGCGTAGACGCACGCGACGCGAACGCGGGCGGCACCGGTCGGTTCCCGGTCGCCCGGCCGGGCTTCGAGGCGGTGCGGGCGTGGGCGCGCAGGACCTCCGGATCGGCGCGCTCGCGCCTTCTGGCGCGCGCCGCTACGGGAGCGGCACGCGTCGGGGGACGGAGCTCGGGGCGGTCGTCCCGTCTCCGCGTTGCCCCTTGTCGTTCCGGCCCCACGTCCACAGGTGTCCGTCGCGATCGCGCGCGAGGGAGTGATACGTGCCTGCCGCGAGGTCCGTGATGGAGACGCCTGCGCCCGAGGCGTCGGTGACGCTCACGCGCACGGGCGTCGTCCGCTGGACGGTCGTGCCGTCCCCCAGTTGGCCGTCGTCGTTGTACCCCCACGCCCAGAGGCGGCCCTGCACGTCGAGTGCGAGGGAGTGAACGCGGCCGGCGGCGACGTCGGTGATGCGGACCGGTCCGCCGGGCCAGTCCGTCAGGCTGACCGGGGTGGTGCGAATCGCGGTTTCGCCGTTCCCGAGTTGACCTCTATACCCCGTTCCCCACGTCCAGACGGTGCCGTCGGCGTCGAGGGCGAGGGCGTGCTCGTGGCCCGCCGCAATCCGGGTGATGCGAGCGCCGGCGGCGGCGAGATCGGTGACGCTGACCTTCGCCAGGCTCTCCCCGTAGGCCCCTCCGGTGCCCAGTTGCCCCCCCTTGTTGGCGCCCCACGCCCAGACGGTGCCGGTCGCGTCGAGCGCGAGGGAAAAACTGCCGCCTGCGGCGACGTCGGTGATGCTGACGCCCGGCCCGGGCCAGGTGCCGTCGGTGAGGCTCACCGGCGTGAAGATGTAGGTGCCGGGGGTCCCGGTCCCCACGCTCCCGTTGGGGCCATAGCCCCACGCCCACAGGTGCCCGTCGCGATCGAGGGCGAAGGTGCGGAAGGGTCCGGCGGCGACGTGGGTCATGGGGGTGTCGGGGCTGGGCAGGTCGGTCACGCTGACCGGCGTCGTGCTGTCGACGTTCGTCCCGGTTCCCAGTTGGCCGTACTCGTTTTTTCCCCAGGTCCAGATCGTGCCGTGTTCGTCGAGTGCGACGGAGTGGTTCGTTCCGGCGGCGACGCCCGTGATGCGGACGCCTCGCTCCGCGACGTCGGTGACGCTGACGGGCGTGGTGCTGGCGACGGTCGTCCCGTTCCCGAGTTGGCCGTATTCGTTGTGTCCCCAGGTCCAGAGCGTGCCGTCGGCGTCCGGGGCGAGGGTGTGGTCGCTGCCGGCGATGGAGGGTGCATCGGATTCGGGTTCGGGGGGTTCGGGG
>JAVLCF010000090.1 GCA_031581195.1 Trueperaceae bacterium
AGGGGGGTGCGTGCGGCCCGAGCCAGGCGACGGGTACGTCGCCGGCGAGCGTCGCGGCGTCCGCCGTCGTGCGGGCCTGCACCGCGGTGCGGCAGGCGTCGCACAGGCCGTCGCGGGTGCCGGGCTCGCGGCGGCACACGGCGCAGGGCAGCAGGGCCAGCCAGGGGGGGAGGGCGGCGGGGGTGCGCCGCGTCCGGGGGGGCATGCCCGGAGGGTGCCGCACCCCCGCGCCGGGGGGCGGCGGTGGGGCGTCCCGAGCCGAGCGGGGGGCGTCAGGCGTCGCGATCGACGAGGGCGTCGATCCAGCCGACCAACGGGGCGCGCCGGGCGGCGTCGGTCCGCTCGACCAGCGCGGCCTGCAACGCGGCGCGACCCTCGTCCGCCTTCGCGTGCGCGGTCGCTTGGGCGGAGGCGAGCGCGTCGACGGACGTGATCAGGTCCAGCGCTTCGCGCATCTCGGCGTCGGTCTTGTCGCGGCGCGGGCGGTCGAGCAACGCCCGGAGGCGAGCGCCGTCGCGGGGGGCGAGGCGCGCGAAGGCGTGCGCGAGGATGAGGGTGCGTTTGCCTTCGTACAGGTCGCCGGCGAACTCCTTGCCGTACCCCCCGCGGTCCGGCTCGAGGTTGAGGACGTCGTCGCGGATCTGGAACGCCGCGCCGAGCGCCCGTCCGGCGGCGTCGTAGCGGGGGTCGGGGGCGACGCCGGCGACGTGCGCCCCGAGGCGGAGGGGGGCGACGACGGTGTAGATGGCGGTCTTGCGTTCGACCATGCCGAGGTAGGCGGCTTCGTCGACGTCGAAGCGTCCGTCGGCGACCCAGGCGAGGTCGAGGTGTTGCCCCTCCGCGGTCTGCGCGATGGTGGTGGCGAACTCGTGCAGGACGGCGTCGCGCCACGGCGCGTCGAGCGCCAGGAGCGCCCGCCACATCGCGACGTGCATCGCGTCGCCGACGTTGATGGCGACCGGGACGCCCACCTCCCGGTGGAGGGCGGGGGCGCCCCGCCGTTCGTCGGAGTCGTCCTCGACGTCGTCGTGCACCAGCACCCAGTTCTGGAACAGTTCGAGGGCGGCGGCGACGGGGAGGGCGTCCTCGGGGTCGGCGCCGTGCGCGTACGCCGCCGCGAGGAGCAACTTCCCGCGGAGGCCTTTGCCGCCGCGCGCCGGGTAGGTGCGCTGGAGGTCGGCGAAGCGGGCGCGTTCGGGGTCGTCGCCCCCGTCGGGGAGGAGCGAGAGGACGGCGCCTTGGAGGCGTTCGCCGACCGCCTCCAAGGTCGCGGCCGCGTCGGAGCGCGCGTCGCCGGGGCGGGACGCGCTCACGCGGGGTCCGCCGGACGCTGCGCGGGACGCCCGCGCGGCATCGTCAGGGACGCCGGATGCACGCCTTGAAGTGGCCGGGGGAGACCTCTTCGAGGGGCGGGTCGACGTGCTTGCAGTCCTCGATCGCGATGGGGCAGCGCGTCCGGAAGACGCAGCCCGAGGGCGGGTTGATGGGGCTGGGGATGTCGCCCTGCAGGATGATCCGTTCGCGTTTCACGGTCGGGTCGGGGATCGGGACGGCGGAGAGCAACGCCTCGGTGTACGGGTGGACCGGGTTGGCGTAGAGCTCCTTCGACGGCGCGACCTCCATGACCTTGCCGAGGTACATGACGATGACCTTGTCGCTGATGTACTCGACGACCCCGAGGTCGTGCGCGATGAACAACAGGGTCAGCCCGAGCTCCTCCTTGAGGTCCTGCAGGAGGTTCACGACCTGCGCTTGGATGGAGACGTCGAGGGCGGAGACCGGTTCGTCGGCGACGATGAACTGCGGATCGACGGCGAGGGCGCGAGCGATGCCGATGCGTTGGCGTTGCCCGCCGGAGAACTCGTGCGGGTAGCGGCGCATGTGCGACGCGCTCAAGCCGACGCGCTCGAGCAGGTCGGCGACCTTCTCCTCGCGGACCTTGCCCTTCGCGAGGTTGTGGATCTGCAGCGCTTCACCGATGATGTCGCCGACCGACATGCGCGGGTTCAGGCTGGCGAACGGGTCCTGGAAGATGATCTGCATCTTCTTCCGGTACTCCCGCATGCGGGTCTTGTCGAGTTGCGTGACGTCGACGCCGTCGAACTTCACTTCCCCCGACGTCGGCTCGATGAGGCGGAGGATCGAACGCCCCGCGGTGGTCTTGCCCGATCCGGATTCGCCGACGAGGCCGACGACCTCGCCGGGGTTGATGGCGAACGTGACGTCCTCCACCGCTTTGACGTTCGCGACGACGCGGGAGAAGATCCCGCCGCGGATCGGGAAGTACTTCTTGAGGTTGTTGACCTCGAGCAGCGGCGCGGTGGCGTTCGCCGCGGCGTCGGGCGTGGTGGCGACGTCGCTCACGCGTGCACCTCGTCCTTCTTCAGGTCGATCTCGGCTTGGCGGACGCAGCGCACCATGTGCCCGTCCCCGACGTCCTCGAGCGGCGGGATGGCGGTGGTGCACACGTCGTCGGCGTACTTGCAGCGCGGATGGAAGGCGCAGCCTTGGGGCAACGACAGCGGGTTCGGGACGTTCCCGGGGATGGCTTCGAGGCGCTCCTGGTGTTCGGCGACCTTGTCGACGCGCGGGATCGAGTTCAGCAGACCGCGCGTGTACGGCATCCGCGGGTTCGCGTAGATGTCGCCCACGCTGGCCTCCTCCACGGCCCGCCCGGCGTACATGACGACCACGCGGTCGGCGACCTCCGCGACGACGCCGAGGTCGTGCGTGATGAAGAGGATCGACATGCCGATCTCCTCCTGCAGCGACCGCATCAGATCCAGGATCTGCGCTTGGATCGTCACGTCGAGGGCGGTCGTGGGTTCGTCGGCGATCAACAGCTTCGGGCTGCAGGACAACGCCATGGCGATCATGACGCGCTGCCGCATGCCGCCCGACATCTGGTGGGGGTAGTTCTTGACGCGCTTGCCGGGCTCGGGGATCCCCACGAGGTCCAGCATCTCCGTCGCCATCTTCATGCCCTGGCGGCGGGTCTTGCCCTGGTGGAGTTGGATCGCTTCGGAGATCTGGTCCCCGACCGTGTAGACCGGGTTCAGGCTCGTCATCGGCTCCTGGAAGATCATGCTGATCTCGTTGCCGCGGATCTTGCGCATCTCCGCCTCGGAGAGGGTCAACAGATTGCGACCTTCGAACTCGATGCGGCCTCCGGCGAAGCGCCCGGGGGGCTGCGGAATCAACCGCATGGTGGACAGGCTCGTGACGGACTTCCCGGAGCCGGACTCGCCGACGACGCCGAGCGTCTCGCCTTTGTCGATGTGGAAGCTGACGCCGTCGACCGCCTTGACCGTACCTTCGTCGGTATCGAAGTACGTCTGCAGATCGACGACGTCGAGCAGTCGTTCGGAACTGGGCATGCGCAAGAACCTCCTGCGGGACTCTACCGTAACGACGGCGTTGCGTGGAGGGGGAGGGCGTGGGACCGCGGCGTCAACGGCGTTTGCGGGGGTCGAGGGCGTCGCGCAGGCCGTCGCCCACCAGGTTCCAACTGAGGACCGCCAGGAAGATCGGGATGCCCGGGATCAGCAGCCACGGCACGAACTGGATCGAGATGCCGCGGGCGGTGGCGTCGGACAACAGCAACCCCCAACTGGCGGTGTCGACGGCGCTGGGCCCCAAGCCGATGAACGACAGGCCGGTCTCGGTGAGGATGAACCCCGGAATCGCCAGCGTCAGGTCGACCACGACGTAGCTGGCGGTGGCGGGGAGGAGGTGCCGACGCAGGACCCGCCCCTCGTTCGCGCCGAGCGCCTTCGCGGCCGCGGCGTAGTCCATCTCGCGGATCGACAGCACCAGGCTGCGGATCGTGCGGGCCAGGCCGCCCCACCCGACGAAGCCGAGCACCAGCACGACCATCAGGAAGGTCTGGGCGCTGTTCATCTCCAGGCCGAACGCCTGCGCGAGCGGGTTGCGGGGGTCCTGCAGGAGGCTCGCGAGGACCACCAACAGGAACAGGCTCGGGATGGCGGAGAGCACCTCGACGAGCCGCATCACGAACTCGTCGACCCAGCCGCCGTAGAAGCCGGCGATGCCTCCGAACGCCAACCCCAAGAAGAGCGACACCCAGACCGCCAGCACCCCGATCACGAGGCTCACCTGCCCGCCGTACAGCACGCGGCTGAACACGTCCTTGCCGAGGTCGTTCGTCCCCCACAGGAAGATCCGCGCGGGGTCGTCCACCCCGAACAGGTGCAGGTCGCTTTCCCACAACCCCAACACCGAGTAGGTCGCCTCGGGGCGCTCGACGAAGAAGCGGATCGGGTACCGCGTCGAGGTGTCCTCGACGTAGACCCGCTGGAACGTGACGGGGTCGCGCTCGACCTTCACGTCGTGGACGTACGGCCGCACCCACCGTCCGGTGTCGGGATCGGTCCAGTGGATGGGGGTCGGCGGGCGGAACGCCGCGACGGGGCGGGTCCGGTACTCGTTCACGCCGTAGGGCGCGATGAACCCCGCGAAAATCGTCACCAGGTACATCGCGATCAGCACGCCCGCCCCGACCATCGCCACGCGGTGCCGGCGGAACTGCCGCCAGGCGATCTGGCGTTGCGACATCGACCGTTCGACCAGGCCCTCGAGGACCTCGACGTCCGGTTCGCGCGGGGGGCGGGGCGTCGTCACGTCAGTCGTACCGGATGCGCGGATCGACCGCGGCGAGGAGGAGGTCGGAGATCAGGTTGCCGATCATCAACAACAGCGTCGTGACGACCACCAGGCCGAGGACGACGTAGATGTCCTGCCGCGCGATGGCGGCCAACAGGGTGGGGGTGATGCCGGGCCACGACACGACGATCTCCACGAGGCCGGCCCCGCCGATCAACGTCGGTAGGATCCCACCGATCCCCGCCACGAAGGGAATGACCGCCGGACGGAGGGCGTGCTTGTAGGTGATGCTGCGCCGCCCCAGCCCCTTCGCGCGGGCGGTGCGGATGAAGTCGCTGGAGAGGTACTCGATCATTTGGGCGCGCAGCACCCGCGTGAACCCCGCCACGCCCGACGTCGCGACGACGAACGCCGGCAGGATCGTGTGGTGCGCGACGTCGAGGAACCGCCCCCAGGCGTTCAGGTCGGAGAAGTCGCTGCTCGTCATCTGCGCGACCGGCAACAGCAGCTCGTTGAACCCGAACGCGTCGCGCGTGAAGCCGCGCAACAGGAACAACCCCAGGATCAACACCTGCGCGAAGAAGAAGTTCGGGATGGCGAGCCCGAAGTACGCGACCGCGCTGACGATCTGGTCGGCCCACGAGTACTGCCGGACGGCGGAGAACACGCCGAGCGGGATCGCGAGGGCGTACAGCAGAACGAGGGACGCGACCACCAGCACCATCGAGTTGCGGATCGGGGCGGCGATCAGGTCCCACACCGGTTGGTTGCTGCTGAACGACAACCCCAGGTCGCCCTGCAGGAGCGACCCCAACCACCGCACGTACTGCACCGGCCACGGTTGGTCGAGCCCGAACTGCTCGCGGAGGCGCTGAATCGTCTCCGGCCGGACGTTCGGCTCGAGGGCGCGCTGCGCCAGGAAGTCGCCCGGCACCAACTGCGCGACGAGGAACGCGAGGAACGTCGCGCCCAGGAACGTCGGGACGAGGTTGAAGAGGCGGCGGACGACGTAACCGAACACGCGGGGTGGGCTCCATGGGGGCGGGCGCCCGCGCGCCGCCGAAGCGGACGCGCGGGCGCGAGGGGGGGCGGGGGCCGACGCGCCCCCGTGCGACTCAGCGCTTGAAGGTCAGCGGCAGCTGGCGGACGCCGACGACGGTGTCGATCAGGTCGGCAGGGTGTTCGCCGGCCACGTCGGACGCCCAACTGAAGTGCGCGAGGGGGCTGACGGTGAAGATCTGCGGCTGCAGGGCCGCCATGCGCGCCTGGATCGCGTAGCCGATCTGCCGCGCCGCTTCGGTGTCCAGCGTCCGGCGTCCCTCGCCGTACAGGCGTTCGGCGTCGCGTTCGGCGTCCGTGAGGCAGGCGCCCGACTGGTTGTACATGTGCAGGTTGCCGTCGCACGGCAGCACGTTCGAGCCCCACGGCCAAATGCGGTTGCCGCCCTGCAGGCCGATGAGGATGGCGTCGAACGGCCGGTCGTCGCCGGTGGTCAGCAGCTGGTCGACGAGCAGGTTGAAGTCGATCGCCTGGACGTCGATCTGCACGCCGGCGGCGCGCGCCTCGTCGGCGAAGATCTGCGCGATCTGTTCGCGCTGGTCGTTCCCGGCGTTCGTCGCGAGGGTGAAGGCGAGCTCCTCGCCGGCGTCGTTCACGAGGACGCCGTCGTCGTTCGGCGTGAAGCCCACCTCGGCGAGCAGCTCCAGGGCGCGCTCGGGGTCGTACCGGTACTTCGGGACGTCCGGATTCACCCAGTAGGCGTACGCCTGGTAGACGTCGGACCACATCGGGGCGGCGGACCCGCCGTACACGAGTTCGGTGATCGCTTCGCGGTCGACGAGGTGGCTCATCGCCCGCCGGAAGCGCACGTCGCGGAACAACGCCTCCTTCGCCGGCTCGCTGGCCTTGTTCCAGTTGAAGACGATGAACTGGCTTGACGCGACCGGCGCGACGTTCGGCAACAGCTCCGCGTCGATGTCGCCGTTGCGGATCGCTTGGCTCACGACCCCGACCTGATCGAGGTTCGACGGCGAGAAGGCGTCGATCTCGCCCGCGAGGTACAGGTTCAACGCGGCGTCCACCGACTCGACGATCTCGACGACGTAGCGGTCGAGGTAGGGCAGGGCGTTGCCCTGCTCGTCGACGTTCCACTCCCCGAAGTACGGGTTGCGTTCGAACACGATGCGTTGCCCCGGCAGGAACTCGACCGGCACGAAGGCGGTGGCCCACACCGTTTCGCTCACGTCGGTCTCGGTGCCCCACGCCTCCTTGAGGGCCTCGGCGCCGCCCTCGCGGTAGATGGCGCCGAGGACGTGGTCGGGCGCGGGCGACAGGTAGCCGGCGACCACGAGGGCGAGCCGGTCCTCCTTCGGGAAGTCGAACCGCACCGTGCGGGCGTCGACGGCGGTCATCTCGATCAGTTCCCCCTCGATGAACCAGCCGTCGTAGGCGTTCGAGCCGACGTCCTCGTCGGTCTGCGCCTCGTAGGCGAAGAGGAAGTCGTCGGTGTCGATCGGTTCCCCGTCGGACCAGCGCAGGCCTTCGCGCAGCGTCATCGTGACGCTCAGGCCGTCGTCGGCGATCTCGAACGACTCCGCCATGTTGGGGACGAAGGCGTCGGAGTCCGGGCCCTGCTGGAGAAGCGTCGTGGCGTCGGCGGCGTCGACGATGTCGTTCTCTTCGGCGCTGACGAACGGGTTGAAGGTCCGCGGGTCGCTCAGGGCGGAGACCCGGAACGTGCCCCCGTACTGCGCTTCGCCCGGCTCCGCGGAGGTCCAGGCGGCGGGCCACGTGAGCGGCTGGGCGGAGGCCCACGCCAACGTGGCGAGGGCGACGAGGGCGAGCAGGAACGACGACATCCGGTGCATGGGGCCTCCTTGGCGTGAGACGAATCCGGGCGGAACGACACCGAGCGGAACGAAACCGAGTGGAACGAAACCAAGCGGAACGGAGCCCGATCCGTACGCGCGAAGCGTAGCGAGCCGCACGCCGCATGTCCGTGCGTGCGGTTGCAAAAATGTAGCACCGACGCCGGCCCCGCACAAAACCCCGCCGGCGCGCGGTCCGAACGACGTGAACGGCGCGCCCGCGAGGGCGCGCCGTGACGTGCGGAGGACGACGCGCCGCGGGGCGCGCCTACGTCAGCGGGGGATGATCTGCAACAGCAGCGCGAGGCCGGCCCAGGCGACCCCCACGTAGATCGTGAGGCGTTGCAGCCCGCCGGCGGTCCCGCCCGCGGAGCCGAAGTCGCCGCCGGACCCCCCGGTGAGGCCGTCCCCGAGCCCGGCCTGCTTGGGCTCCTGCAGGAGCACGACCGCCGTCAGGCCGACGGAGGCGAGAATGAAGAGCGCCAGGACCAACCAGAACAGGACGAACACGGAGACCTCCAAAGGACGGCGCGGGGCCGGGAACGGCGTGGAGCGTGGTGCCGGGAGCGGGATTCGAACCCGCACGGGTTGCCCCGGTAGATTTTGAATCTACTGCGTCTACCGTTCCGCCATCCCGGCACGGGCGCGTCGGCGTAGCGATTGAGCGTAGCAGCGCCCGCGGGGGCGGTCAAGCGGACCGACGCCCCCGAAGCGCTCAGGGGGCGGCGTCCGGCGGACCGGCCCACGACGCCGCCAACGCCCACGCCTGCCCCCGAAGCAGCGGGCCGCCCTCCGGGACGCCCGCCGGCCAGAACCCCTCGGCCCGCAACGCGGCGGGCGTCGCCGCGCCCGCGCACGCGCCCCGCGCCAGGCAGGCGGCGTGACGCTGCACCCGGGCGGCGTCGGCCGACGTCGCCGGACCGGGACGGCACACGCGAGCGCGCTCCAGGTCCCGAGCGGCGGCGGGCGCGTCGCCCGCCCGCCGCAGCACGCCCGCCACCTGCCGCCGCAGCGTGGCGCACGTCACCGGGACCTCGCCCGCGGGGGCGTTGGCGTACCCCGCCGCCGCCAGCCCGTACGCGGCGAGGGTGCGAAACGCGGACCCGTACGGCGCCGCCGCCGCGACCGGCGGCGGGTCGGGCGGGGCGGGCAGGACCGCGCCGCGCGCCGACAACGCGGCGCGCACCCCCGCCACGAACGTCGCGTCGAGGGCGGCGTCGCGGGCCGAGCGTCCCGCGCGGACCGCCTCCACGGCGGCCACCCCGACCGCCTCGCCGACCGCCACCCCGAGCGGCGCCACCCGAGCGCTGGCGTACGCCACGGGGTCGTACCCCACGCCCCGCCCGACCGCCCACAGGCCGTCGGGCCCGTCGGCGGGCACCGTGGTGCACAGCGGCACGCCGTACCGCAGGGGGTCGGCGATCACGACGCCGCCCGGCGCGTGCCGGGTCGCCTGCACGTCCAGGGGGTAGCCGCCCACCGCGACGTCGAGGGGGCCGGAGCGGTGCGCGAGCACGTCCGCCCCCCGCAGGGTGCACGCCGCGCGCAGGTGGACGGTTTCGCGTCGGTACGGCGACGGCGCCAGCCGCACGGGGGCGCCGGCCACGAAGCCCGGCACGCGGGGGGCGAGGTGCGCGGGGAGGTCGGCGAGGGCCGCCTCGAGGCGGACGCGGAGGTCCGCCTCCGCCGCCCGCCGCACCGACGCCGGCGCCGTCGCGACGCGACCGACGTCGCCGGGCCGCCCCTCGAGGACGCCCGGCGCGAGGGCGAGCGCATTGATCCAGGCGCCCCCCGCCCCGTCGAGCACCA
>JAVLCF010000091.1:0-5280 GCA_031581195.1 Trueperaceae bacterium
CCGCCCCCGACGACGCCGACGCCAAGGCCCGCCTCGAGGCGCTCCGCAGCGCCGCCGCCGAGGTCGCGCCCGCCGGCCTGCACCGCTTCGCCATCCGGACGCCGGAGCGGGCCCACCTGCTGCTGGTCCGCGGCCCCGACGCGGACGACGTCGACCTGCGCCCGGCGTTCGAGGCGGCGATCGCGCAGGTCGGGGGGCGCGGTGGGGGACCGCCCCACCGGGTGCAGGGCGCCGGCCCGACGCCGGCCGCCGCCCCCGCCGCCCTCGACGCGGCCGACGCCGCCCTTCCCGACGTCGACGCTCCCTGACCCCCCGCCGCCCGAACCCCCGAGCCGGCGCCGGCGGCGCCGGCGGCGGCGCCGGGACGTTTCTTCCTGGCGGCGCACCGCCCGCGCGTCCATCCTGAGCGGGTCCGGGCGGCCCCGTCGCCTGGATAACTCGGAATGGTTCCGAGTTCCGAGTAGGGTACGCCCATGCGGGACGACGTCGGGTCGTTCCGCCCCCGCGGCCCCGCCGCACCCCGGCGGCCCCGCCGCCCGAAGGAGGAACCCCATGGCCACCACCACGAAGACCTTCACGACCCGCAACGACCTCGACCCCACCGTCCGCGCCGACGTCGTCGCGATCCTCAACCGCCAACTCGCGGCGAACGCCGACCTCTACGCCCAAACGAAGCAGGCACACTGGAACGTCAAGGGCGGATCCTTCATGCAGCTGCACGAACTCTTCGACCAGATCGCCGAGGTCATCGAGCCGCAGACCGACGCGATCGCCGAACGCGTCGCCGCGCTCGGCGGCTACGCCGAGGGCACCACCCGCATGATCGCCGACGCCAGCCCGCTGCCCGAATGGCCGCGCGACGCCGTCCAGGGCGACGACGTCCTGAAGGCGCTCGTCGAGCGGTGGGCCGCCTACGGCGCCGGCCTGCGGACCGCCATCGCGCAGATCTCCGAGCACGACGACGTCGCCAGCGAAGACCTGCTCACCGGGCTGCTCGGCGAGGTCGACAAGGCGCTGTACTTCCTCGAAGCGCACCTGCAGGGCTGACGCCCCGACCGGCCACACCGACCGCGCGACCGCAGGACCGCACGCCCCGAGCCCCGCTCGGGGCGTGCGTCGTCAGGCCTCGACCCCCTCGCCCGCGTCGTGCGTGTCGTCCTCCAACCCCGACGCCTCCAGCACCCGCTCCTCGACGCGGATGGGCGCGTCGGTCCGCACCGCGATCGCCAACGCGTCGCTGGGCCGCGCATCGAGATCGAAGCGGACCCCACCCCGCTCCAGCTCCAGCACCGCGTAGAAGGTCCCCTCGCGCAGGTCGGTGATCTGCACCCCCACCACCTGCGCGTCGAGCACCTGCAGCAGGCTGGCGATCAGGTCGTGCGTCATCGGGCGCTCCGGCACCTCGCCCCCCCGCGCCGAAGCGATCGCCATCGCCTGCAGGGGATCCACCACGATCGGCAGCACCCGGTCGTCCTCCGCGCGGAGCAGGAGGAGGAACTGCTTGCCCTCCCCCGATACCGCGACGTCGTCGAGCGTCATCGCAATCACGCCCCCGAGTCTAGCGCCCGGCCGCCCCCCGCGCCGTGCGCATGCGACGCGCCCACCCCGCCGCGCGGCGGCGCGGCGGGGCCCTGCTAGACTCGCGCTCGTGCCGGACGCCGTCATCGGACTCGAGATCCACCTCGCGGTGCGCACCCGCACCAAGATGTTCTGCGGCTGTAACGCGACCGGCTTCGGGGACCCCCCCAACACGCACGTCTGCCCCGTCTGCATGGGGCTCGCCGGCGCGCTTCCGGTCGCCAACCGCGAAGCGATCGACCGGACGCTGCGCTTCGCGCTGGCGCTCGGCTGCACGGTGCCGAGCCGCACGCAGTTCCACCGCAAGCACTACGTCTACCCCGACGCCCCGAAGAACTACCAGATCAGCCAGTACGACCGGCCCCTCGGCGAGCACGGCGCGCTCGCCCTCCCCGGCGGGCGACGGATCGGCGTGACCCGCGTCCACCTCGAGGAGGACGCCGGCCGCCTCGTGCACCCCCCCTACGCCGACCACAGCCTCCTGGATCTCAACCGCGCCGGCGCGCCGCTCCTCGAGATGGTGACCGAACCCGACCTCCGCACCCCCGAGGAGGCGCGCGCCTTCCTGAACGAGGTGCGCGCCGTCGCCCGCGCCGTCGGCGCGAGCGACGCCAGCCCCGAGGAGGGCAAGATGCGCGCCGACGTCAACGTCAGCCTGCGGCGGCCCGACGGGTCGTTCGGCACCAAGGTCGAGGTCAAGAACGTCAACAGCTTCCGCAGCGTCGAAGCGGCCCTGCACCACGAGATCCGCCGCCAGACCCGCCTCCTCGAGGACGGCTTCGAGGTCGTGCAGGAGACCCGCGGGTGGAACGAGGGCGGTCAGAAGACCGTCGCGCAGCGCGGCAAGGAGGGGGCGGCCGACTACCGCTACATGCCCGACCCCGACCTCCCCGAGATCGACCTGTCGCCCGCGCACGTCGAAGCGATCCGGGCGGCCCTGCCCGAGCTCCCCGCCGCCAAACGCGCCCGCTACGAAGCGCTCGGCCTCGACGCCGACGCCGCCGCCCCCCTCGCCGCCGACGTCCACCCGAGCGCCGTGTTCGACGCCACCTGCGCCGCCTTCGACGGCGCGGCGACCACCGTCGCGAACTGGCTCCTCTCCGAGGTCGCCGGCCGCCTCCGGGCGCGCGACCGGACCCTCGAGGACGTCGCGCCCGACCCCGCGGCGTTCGCCGACCGCCTCGCCGACCTGCTCGCGCTGGTCCGCGACCGCACGATCTCCGCCACCGCCGGCAAGGAGATCCTGGACGCCGTGATCGACGGCGCGGACCCCGCCGAGGTCGTCGACGCCCGCGGCCTCGCCCGCGTCGCCGACGAGGACGCCCTGCGCACCCTCGTCGCGCAGGTCATGGCGGACCACCCCGACGTCGTCGCGTCGGCGAAGGTCGAACCCAAGGCCGTGAACGCCCTCCTCGGGCGCGTCATGAAGGCCAGCGGCGGCGCAGCCGACGCGCAGGTCGTGCGCCGCCTCCTCGAGGCGGCCTTAGCCGACGACGCCTGAGCGTTCCGTCGCCCCGCCGACGACACGGGCGCCGGACCGCGATACCGTTCCTCCACATGACCCCCGACGATCTCGGCGACCCGCCGAATCCCCGCGCGGCCCGGACCCCGACCGGTCCGGCCGCCGCGCCCCACCCCGACCCCCCCGACACGACCCTCGACCCGAGCGACTGGGACGCCTACCGCGCCGACCTGCACGCGCTCGTCGACGCCTGCGTCGACCAGCTCGAGGGGATCCGCGACCGCCCCTGGCGGGCGTTCCCCGACGCCGACGCCGACGCGGTCGCGCTCGGGAACGCTGCGCGCGGGCACGGCCTCCCCACGACGATTCGCGCCCTACGCGACCGGGTCCTACGCCACCACGGCGGCAACGTCCACCCCCGCTTCTACGGCTGGGTGCAGGGCACCGGCAACCCCGCCGCCCTCGCCGCCGACGTCGTCGCCTCCACCATGAACGCGAACGTCGGCGGGCGCGACCACGCCGCCGTGCACGTCGAACGCGACGTGCTGGCCTGGACGAAGACGGCGCTCGGGTTCCCCGCCGACGCGTCCGGCGTGCTGGTGACCGGCACCTCGCAGGCGACCGTCGTCGCGCTCGCCGTCGCCCGCGACCGGGCGCTCGCCCGCCACGGCGACGCGGCCCGCGACCGCCTCCGCCTCTACGCCGCCGACGGCGCCCACGTCGCCGTCGCCAAGGCCGCCCGCCTGCTCGGGCTCCACGACGCGCAGTTCGTGCGGCTCCCCGCCGACGCCGCCGGCCGCCTCGATCCCGCCGCCCTCGCCGCCACCCTCCGCGACGACCGCGCCGCGGGCGCCGTCCCGATGGCGGTCGTCGCGTCCGCCGGCAGCGTCGACGTCGGCGCGGTCGACGACCTCGACGCGCTCGCCGACCTCGCCGCCCGCGAGGACGTGTGGCTGCACGTCGACGGGGCGTTCGGGGCGTGGCTGGCGCTCGCCGGGCCGCCCTACGACGCGCTCGTGCGGGGGCTCGGGCGCGCCGACTCGCTGGCGACCGACTTCCACAAGTGGATGGCGGTGCAGTACGACGTCGCCGTCGCCCTCGTGCGCGACGCCGACGCCCACCGCGCGACCTTCGCGGCGAACACCGCCTACCTCCGCACCGAGGGCGAAGGGATCGCCGGCGGGCAGCCGTGGTTCGCCGACTACGGCACCGACCTCTCGCGCGGCTTCCGGGCCCTCAAGGTGTGGGCGACCCTCTACGCGTACGGACGCGACGCGCTCGGCGCGACCATCCGCCACAACTGCGACCTGGCGCGCCGCATGGAGGCGCGCGTCGCCGCGACGCCCGGCCTCGCCGTCGCGCACCCGGTCGCCTCGAACGTCTGCACCTTCCGGCCCGACCCCGCCGCCCTGGGGGCGGCCCCCCTCGACGCCGACGCCGAGGCGCGCCTCGTGACCCACGTGGTGCACGCCGCGCAACGCAGCGACGACGCGATCCTCTCCACCACCCGCGTCGGCGATCGCCGCGCCTTCCGCGCGGCGATCGTCAACCACCGCGCCACCGAAGCGGACGTCGACGCGACCGTCGATGCGATCGCCGCGCACGTCGCGCGGGCGCTTACCTGACGGCGCCGACGAAGGCGCCCTCGACCTCGCCGAGGTCGGTGAAGCGGTCGCAGGCGTCGATCAGCTCCTGCGCCGTCGCCGCACGGAAGGCGACGACCTCCACCCGGACGCCGCGCTCCTGCAGCAGGCGCACGATGGGCACGAAGTCCCCGTCGCCGCTGGCGAGCACCACGACGTCGACGAACGGCTCGGCGCGGACCATGTCCGCCGCGATCCCCATGTCCCAGTCGCCCTCGAGCTCCGGCGCGCCGCCGTCGGTCGTGCGGAGGAGGCGGACGAGGCGCCGGTGCACGCGGTACCCCAGCGCCGAGAGTTTCGTCACGAACCCGTAGGCGCCCCGCTCCCCGTCGCGCTCGACGACGTAGGCGTTGGCGTGCGCCAACGTCCGTGCGTCGGTCGCGATCCGCTGGAGCGTCTCGTAGTCGACGTGCGCATCGAAGCCGTCCCGCGCGGCGTAGTACAGGTTCTGGGTGTCGCAGAAGAGGGCGAGGCGATCCATGCGCGGAGTGTAGCGCCCTCGACGCGGGTCGGCCCGGGCGCCGCGGCCCTGACCCGCGGGCGGCGACGCGTCGCTCAAAGCGGTTCGGTGCCCTCCGAGAGCAGGTCGAGAAGCCG